>JAIKYB010000015.1 GCA_024683675.1 Treponema sp. | reverse complement strand
GTCTTTCAGCAGGATTTGGAAGGCCTACCTCGTCCAGCAGCTGAACTGCCTGGGCCTTTGCCTGTTCTTTAGAAATATCAGGATTAGAGTTTCGCAAGGTCTCAAAGAAAACGCTTCCAATATTTTGCAGAGGGTCAAAGGCAGAGCCAGGCTCCTGTAAAATCATTCCGATTTTACTTCCGCGAATCTTTCTTTTTTCCTTTTGTGAAAGCTTTGTAAGCTCCTGTCCTTCAAGGAAGATTTTTCCATAAACAAAGGCATTTGGGGGAAGCAGACCTGGTATTGCCGTAGTAGTAACAGTTTTTCCGCTGCCGCTTTCACCTACAATACCAAGTATTTCTCCCTTTTTTATGCTGAAGGAAATGCCTTTTACGCTCTGAAAGTTTTCCTGCTGGCTGCCACGAAGCATGGCAAAATATATAGAAAGCTTTTTTACTTCAAGAAAGGCCTCTGTTTTGTCGGCATCCTTTTCTTCAGCTTCGGCCTCTAACTTATCTTCTTTGCCTTTTGCAAGAATACTTCCTTCAATAATTTTTCTCTTCCAGCTTGGGAAAACAGTATGATAAGGGTCAAAGAAATCTCTAAGGGCGTCTCCCAAAAAGTTGAAGGCCAGAGTAACTGTAAGAAGCAGCCAGACTGGAGTCAACAGCCATGGGAAGTGCTTAAGATTACTCAGGGTAGAAATATCGCGATTAATCAGAGATCCCCAGCTTACGGCAGGGTCTGCAATACCAAGCCCCAGGTAAGAAAGGGTAGTTTCACTCATAATAAAGCCTGGGACTGCAAGTGTAGTACTTACAATCAAAAGACTTGCAAGCTGGGGGATTATATGAGAGAAGATGATAACTACAGAAGGAACCCCTTCAAGGGCGGCGTCCTGTATAAAATCTTCACGCTTTATAGAGTGAATTATACCGCGCAGGGTACGGGCACTTCCGGGCCAGCCCACAAGGGAAAGTATGAGGGTTATAAGCATATAGGAAGTTCCGCTATCCATTTTTGTATTCAAAAGAGAGCGTAAAAAGAGAATCAGGTAGAGGCCTGGAATCAGCATAAAAAATTCACTAAGGCGCATAAGGGTCCAGTCTGCAGCTCCTCCATAGTAGCCTGCAATTCCGCCAAGCAGCATGGCTAAAATAAGAGAGATTGCACTGGCCACAAAACCGATTGTAAGGGAAATTCTGCTTCCGTAGACCATGCGGCTAAAAAGGTCGCGGCCCAGATTGTCTGCTCCAAACAAAAAGATAGGGTAGGTCTGGCCTGTCAGAGGGTCCGGCTTTGTTCCAAAAAGGTGGCGCTGGCAGGGAATTAAGCCCATAAGCTTGTAAGGCTCACCTTTTACAAAAAAGCTTACCTTGTGGTTTAAGCCCTTTACCTTGGCATAACGCCAGGTGATTGGAGTGAGCACTCTGTATTCGCGGGCAACAAGTCCTCCATCTTTTATTTTAAACTCAAGATTTGACGGATGGAAGGTATCCTCTTCAAAAATTCTTGTAGGAGAATAGGGGGCTACAAACTCTGCAAAAATCATAGAAAGATAAAGCAGGGCGATTATAACAAGGGAAATGATTGCAAGTGGACGGGTTTTTATATATTGAAAGAATCTTTTCATAAATAGGCTCCTTAATCTTGTCTGTCTGCTTCAGGCATTACCATATCTGATTCGAGGGTCAACAATTGCCAGCAGAATATCCGAGATAGTCATTCCCGCAAGCACTAGAGTTGAAATAAACATATTATTGGCAAGAACAAGATTTACATCCTGCTGCATAACGGCATCGTACATAAGACGTCCAATTCCGGGATAAGCAAAGATGATTTCCAGTACCAGCGAGCCGGAAAAAAGCCCTGCCAGAAGATTTGCGCTGCCCGTAATGTATGGATTCAGGGTATTACGGAAGGCGTGGTTTAAGTAAACTCTTTTTTCTGAGATGCCACGGGAACGCAGAGCCATAATATAAGGCTGTCCCATCTGGTCAAGCATAGTGGAACGAATCATTCGCATAGTTCCTCCAATTCCTCCTAAAAAGGCAGAAAGAAGAGGAAGAAAAACGTGATACATATAACTGAAGGTAAACTTAAGGGGGGCTTCACTAATTGGAAAGCTTGGATAAGCAGTTACCGGAAAAAGCTTTGTAACAGAGGCAAAAAGCTGAAAAAGAATTAAAAGCAGAATGCCGGGGAAGGCGTGGAAGAAGAGGGCAAAAAAGGTTGCCGCTACGTCTATTCTAGTGCCTGCCTTACTGGAAAAATAAACCCCAAGAAGGAAGGAAAAAATTGTAATGAAAATCAGAGAAATCAGGTTTAATACAAGGGAATTTACAATTCTAGTTTTTATAAGAAAGCTTACAGGTGCTTTTGAAATAAGGGAGGTTCCCAAATCGTGGTTTATAAAAACACGCTTCAGCCACTTAAAATACTGGATTGTAAAAGGCTGGTCCAGTCCCATTTCTGATCTCATTCTTGCTAGCTGTTCTTCACTGTAAATAGAATCTTTTCCTGTCTGACCTCCGCCATTCTGACCGGATGCAGCTGCTGTGTTTCCTGAGCCTCCGCCCAGAGCGCCAGGACCGCTTTCTGTCTGACTCATAAGCTGCTGCTGAACCATCTGGTCTACAATATCGCCGGGAGCAAGCTCCATCAGGGCAAAAAGTGCCCAGCCTAAAAAGAAAAGAATAATAATCATTGTGATTATTCTGCCGGTTATAAAAGAAGTCAGGGGAGCCTTTGCTCGGAAGGCCTTCCAGGGAGCGGCTATTGTGTTATAGCTCTTTTTTATTATATTTGTCATTTTTTCCTTCCATATATTCTGATTATTACTGTGCCAGGTAAAGATAATCTGTTACAGCACCGTTTTTGTTATCATAATAAACGTTGTCCATAGACCAGCGGTTCTGCAGGGCCATAAAGCTTCTTGTACGGGTAAGATAAATAATAGGGCACTGCTCCAAAAAGATGGACTGGTATTCATCCCAATAAGGCTTTGCTTCTTCATAATCAGAAATACAGGAGGCCTTGTGGTAAAGGTAGTCTATCCGCGCTTCCCATTCTGTGGCAGGCTTTTCCTGAAGAGGATACCAGAGGTGAAGGTTACCATCGCTTACCCATACATTGCTTCCCTGAGTTGGGAAGATGGAACCACCGCCAAGGCCAATAATTACAGACTGCCAGTCGTATGTTCCCATCAGCTGATCAACAAGCTTCTGAAAATCTGTAGGGCGAGGAATAACTGTGATTCCTTCCTTTTTGCATTCATCTACAATAATCTGGGCAATATCAGAAACAATATTATTAGAGCTTGCAATTGTAAGGTCAAAGGTAACCTGTCTGTTTTTTGAATCATACAAAAATCCGTCGTCGTGCTTAGAAAAACCGGCTTCCTGCAGAAGCTGGCTGGCATGTTCGTGGTCAAAAACATATTGCAGCTTGATTTTTTCGTCATAATACTTGTTGGCTTCCGGGAAAAATGAAAGCTTTGGAGCGCCAAGACCGCGGTAAGTCTGCTGAATAATGCGTTCACGGTTCAAAAGGCAGCTCATTGCCTGGCGGAAGTGCTTGTCTGTAAACCATTCATAATAAGGCTGGTCTTTATTCTGAGGATTCTGATTAAAAGACCAGAAGGAAGCGTTCATGCCGCCGTCTGAATTAAAGACTGTGTAGCCTTTTTTAGGCTGATGGGCAAGGGGAGTTCCGTCTGCTTCAAAGGCGTTGCGGGCGTTTTCTACCACTTCGTCCAGTTCTTCCGGGCTTGGCCCGTAGGCTTCAAGCTTTCCCTGGGTAAAAAGCAGATAGCTTGTATTTGAATTTCCAATTATCTGGGCAATTCGTTCTTGTGGGTAATAGTGACTTTCTCCATTTGCGTCTTTGTCGTAATAATTTGGGTTTCTTTTGTAAACAAGACGCTGACCGGGTGTGTATTCTGTTAGAAAGTAAGGGCCACAGGAAGGAATTTCTTTTGGATCGGTGGCAACGGTAAGAATCTTGCGAACTTCTTCGGCGCCGCCTCTTTCTTTTGCGGGTTTATAAATAAAGGCCGGGCCAAAATCCATGTTTGAAGCAAGAACTGGTTCTGCAACAAGGTTTGGAAAATGGAAGGTAAAGCTTCTGTCATCAATCTTTTCTATGTCGATATGCTCCCATTCGCCTGCCTGATTTTCCATAAACTGGCTGTTAAAGGCTGAAGAACCACAGGCTTCATCACCATAGATTTCATCATACCAGAAAATAACATCATCACTGGTGATTTTTACACGGCGGCTTCCATCTGTATCATCATAAAAATCCCAGTATAAATCATCTCGCAGGGTGTAGGTAATGTCTAATCTGCCTTTTTCTTCAAATCTTGTGATTTCAAAGCTTGCGGCTGCCGCTTTCCATTTCTTTTCGTTAATGTCGTAATTTGCAAGTCCCAGGGTGAGTGGCCCAATTACTCCACTTGTTTCCGAATCACTTTCTGCAATAAGCATATTAAAGCTTTTTGGGTCACCCCCAATCGAAGTATACCAGCTTCCACCTGGTATTCCGGGCTTAAAATTGTCATCGATTTTTGGTCTGCTTACTGTTTTTTCAAGCATTTCGCTGAAGCCGGCTGCTTTTAAAGCTTCAATTTCTTCCAGTGTCATTTCCGGCGCTTTGTAACATCCAGAAAATGTTATTGCAGCAATACTTCCTGCCAAAGCTGCTTTTCCAAGACTTCGCAGCACAATACTTTTTGATTTTATCATTTTTCCACCCTAAGTATATTATATAGGAAGAAAGTGAATCCTGCATCAAATTTTTGTTAGTTAAATAATTATGTCATTTATTCTATAAAGTATAATATAATAGAAAATATGGAACTTTATCAGCCTGGAAAATTACTAAAAGAATATCGAAAGCGAAAAAATATTTCTCAAGAAGAATTATGTGGAACTACTTGTGCCGTTTCTACACTTTCTCGTATAGAGCGAGGAGAACAGGTTCCAGATAGAAAGCTGATTCAAATTTTTTTTGAACGTCTTGGAATGTCAGTTCCGCCATTGGACATCCCAATGAACAAGATAGATTTCGAACGCTACAATCTTGAAGTTCAAATTCAAAATATGGTTGCAGCTGGAAATTATTCAATTTTGGAATTACTGGAAAAATACAATTCTTATGATGATAAAATGAATAGATTTGAACTCCAGTTTTTTAAATTTTATACTGCAGTATATGAATTAAGAAATAATAAAAAAACTAATTATGAAGTATTACAGCATTTTTGTGATGCTATGAATCTAACTATAGCAGGATTTAATAGCGATTCTGATTTAAATAATTATTTATTTAGTAATATTGAAATTCTTATTTTAGTAAATCTTTCAATTACAGAATATTTTTGCGGGCAGGAAGCCAAAGCAATAACTAGAATGGAATTCCTAAAAAAATATTTTGATAACAATGAAGTAGAAGAAAAATTAAAGTCACAGTTATATTTACTATTCTTATTTCATCTGTCTAATTGGTATGGTCAGTCTGGAAATAATCAAAAAGCTTATGAATATGCTGACGAAGGAATAAAATATTGCAATTTATACGGCAGTCTATCTTTATTTCCGTATTTTGTATTCAATAAAGGTTATGCACTTGCAGAAAAAGGCTTAATGGAAGAAGGTAAGAGCTATATAAAAAACTCTTTTGATATTATGAAACTTTTAGGAAAACAAGAAGATATTCAAAAAGGAATTGAAGAAGTAAATAATAAGTTCGGTTTTGATTTTTCTTTGAGATTCTAAAATAACAAGAATTTATTATAAAGCCTAGAAATTTGCGTAAAACGCTCTGTTGTTTTTAATTTGTTTCCATTAATCTTATACAAAATATTTTATAGGGGAAGAATATTTTTCTTGAAAATCTCGAAAATTTTGTAATTCAAGTAAAAAAGTTCCTGCAGGATTTTTTACTTGAAATTATAAATTTAGGAGATTAAAATGAAAAAGAATTACGAAAAATCTATTGATGATTTGTATGGTTTCACAGATATCTGTGATAGTGAGAAGGGGCTGCATACTCTGGTAGGGGCTGGATGTGCAGAAGAAGCTTGGGGAAGAGATGCTGGAGCTGAAACTCAAGGTGAGAGAAATAAAGGAAAAAATGGCTTGTATGGTTTCCCTGAAGGTCCACATGATACTGTTAAAGCTCCTTTTAATATTATAAAAAATTAAATTTTTCTAAATTTCATCACATATATTTCTGTGATGAACTTTTATATATATAAAGGAGTTGTATGTTTTTTGCAAAAATCTTAATTTTTGTTATTCCGATTGTTATAGGAATCTTTATTTTTGACTACATCAAAGACTACAAGAAAAATCACTGGCATATAAAATGTTCGCATTGTGGATTTACAAATACAGGGTATAAAAATAATGATGTTGAATGTGAGCGATATGAACACAAGTTTGGTTGGCCTGTAAAATATATAGAACAAGGAACTCCTACTTTTATATGTAAGTATTGTGGAAAAGAATATGGCTTAAGTGAAGGCGAATGGGTAAAAAATCCCATTATTCCAAAAAAGGTAGAGGAAAATAATAATGAAAAATATAGAAACTAAAAAAATGACTCTCTCAGGTCTTGGATGCAGTGGAGCTCCTGGAAGGTATTGAGACAAATGAAGAAAAAAGTACAATATGATGATAAAGACCATCACTGGATGGACGGAAATTTCCGTGATTCAGGGAAAGTTGGTTGGTTCTGTGTGTTAATTATAGGAGGAGCTATAATCTTCCTTATAATGATTGGCTGGTATTGAAAATAATTCGGATATAAAAAAATGTTTTTTGTAAAAATCTTAATCTTTGCTGTTCCTGTTGTAATTGGAATTCTGATTTTTGATTACATAAAGGATTACAAGAAAAATCACTGGTATATAAGATGTTCCAATTGTGGTTTTACAGATACGGAATATAAAGATAATGATAAACACTTTATTCGTTATATTTCACCAGGGAGACAACCTATAGACTATACTGAAAAAGGTATTCCAACTTTTATATGTAAATATTGCTCAAAAGAGTTTAATTTGTCTGAAGGCGAATGGGTAAAAAATCCTATTATGCCGGAAAAAGTAGAGGTAAAAAATAATGAAAAATCTGAAAACTAAAAAAATAA
>JAIKYB010000235.1 GCA_024683675.1 Treponema sp. | reverse complement strand
TGAGCGTTAGCACCACCAATATAGCGGTAGAGAGGAATGTTCAATGCTTTAGCAGCAGCCTGTGCAGTTGCAAGAGAAACACCAAGAATAGCATTTGCACCGAGCTTGCTCTTTGTAGGAGTTCCATCCAAAGCCAGCATCTTCATATCTACAGCGCGCTGATCGAATACATTGTCACCCTTCAAAGCTGGAGCGATGATTTTGTTTACATTGTCAACTGCCTTAAGGACACCCTTTCCACCATAGCGTTTTTTATCGCCATCGCGAAGCTCAAGGGCTTCATTTTCACCAGTTGAAGCTCCGGAAGGAACAGCAGCACGGCCAAGTACGCCATTCTCAAGAATTACATCTACTTCTACAGTAGGATTTCCGCGTGAATCAATAATTTCACGGCCAATTACATTGCTGATTGCAATTTTGTTTAACATTGGTATTCACCTCTTTACTTATATTTTTTTACACTTTGTTTGTAATCACTAACAAGTATGATTATATTATCATCTTTCGGAATTGTTAGCAATAACAAACAAATATTGCAAATCAGAGTATTTTTTGCTCTTTGGAGTAGTGATTAAAAGTTGCAATTTATATTATACTAGCGTTAGTGAATACTAACACATTTTATTAAATGTACGGAGGTTAGTATGAGTGATAAGCAGGACACCCGCGAAATGCTTATAAGCGGAAATGTCTTTAATACAATGCTCACTCTGAGTGTACCGGCTGTGCTCGGTATGGTTGTTATAGGGCTCTATAATTTTATGGATGCTGTTTTTGTAGGACAGATGGTTGGTCCTGCAGCAATGACAGCGGTAAAGGTTTCCTATCCTTTCACCCTGATTAACAGTGGAATTGCAACTTTAATTGGACAGGGCTCTGCTTCAGTTTTATCAAGAGCAATTGGTAAAAAAGATCAGGATACAGTTGACCGTATAATGGGAAATCTTATTTCTTTTGTTTCCATTCTTTCTACAATTGTAATAATTTTTGGAGTGATTTTTGCCCGTCAGCTGCTTTGCCTGGCCGGAGCAGAGGATCAGGTTCTTGAACAGGCAGTACCTTATCTGCGGATTGTTTTCTGTGGCTCCCTTTTTGTAAACCTTGGCCAGTCCACAAATATGATTATGCGTGGTGAAGGAAAGCTCAAAAAAGCTATGATTATTATGGCAACCAGCGCAATCCTCAACATCATTCTTGATCCTATTCTCATAAAAGTATGTGGTCAGGAAAGAGGAGTTCTGGGAGCCGCCTTTGCAACAATCATTTCGCAATTTGTTTTGATGCTTATGTCCTTCTATTATTTTATTAAAAAGAGCGACACTGTAAGAATCCATAAAATCAGAATTGAGAAAAGTCTTGTAAAGCCGGTTCTCGGCGTTGGAGTGTCTGCAATGCTTATGCAGGTTATGTCTATGGTGCAGCAGACAATTCTTTACAACACCGCAGCTAAATGGGGTGGAAGTGAATGGCAGACCGTTCTTGGAGCAGCTCTAAGTCTTCAGGCCTTCTCCTTTATTCCTCTATGGGGAATCAGTCAGGGCTTCCAGCCTGCAATTGGTACAAACTACGGTGCAAAGCTTTATGACCGTGTAGGCGCCTTTACCAGAACCTTTATGATTTCCGCAACAGTGTTTGCCCTTGTATTCTACATTCCGATTATGTGTTTCCCTGCAAAAATGCTTTCTATGTTTATTACAGACCCGGCAATCGTAGAAGTGGGAGCTCCAATGCTTCGTGTAATTTTTGGAGCCTATATCTGTTATGGCATTCTGATTCTTTCGATTACCTTCTTCCAGGCAATTGGAAAAGCTGGTGCTGCGTCTGTACTTGCCCTTGCAAGACAGCTTGTTCTCTTCCTGCCCCTAGTAGTAATTCTGCCTCACCTCTTTGGACTTGGAGTAAAGGGCGTTTTCTATGCCCAGCTTGTAACAGATTTAATTGTACTTGTAATTGCAATCATTTTGATTTTAAGCGCATTTAGAAAAATGAAAAAGGAATAAAAAATGAAAAGCGAAGTTCTATCCCAAATTGCAACTATGCCAACAGACAAAATATTTGAAACCTATATGAATCTAATCAGCAAATGTGAAGGCGAAGAGGTTTACCGCATGACAGAACCTGTTGGCGAAGGAATCATGAAGCATAATCACATTGCAGAAGGGATAGAACTCGTTTATTCAGAGCTGGAAAGCTACAGCCCAAATTATCAGGCAGAAAAACAGATAATCGACGGCATGGAAATAATGTACATTTTAGACGGGCATGCCGAGTTTGAACTTCAGAACAGAAAATACATCAGCTGCGAAAAAGGAGATGTTGTTATTTTCAATAACAAAACTGCAGTAAGAAAAAGTATTCTTGGAAAAAGCGGAATGAACTGCCTTAGCATTATTGTTTTTACAGATGCCGCTATTAATTATTTGAACAACTTTTTCAAAACTCAGGATTTTAATAAAGAAATATTTTTTAAGGAAATCAGGAATGCAGACACAAGTGTATCTTTTCCCTGCGATGAGCTGCTGGAAAAGCTTTTTATGGAAATGATAAAACTTCCAGATCCCCTTTCAAAATATCAACTCAAGCTGGCTGCAATTCAGGTAATTCTTACTCTTATGAAGCGCTGCAGGAATCTTGAAAAGAGAGAAAGACTTGAACGCTGGAATACTGCTGAT
>JAIKYB010000234.1 GCA_024683675.1 Treponema sp. | reverse complement strand
CTGCTCCTGCACCTGCACCAGAAGCTGAGGAAGAAGCAGCTCCTGTTCCTGAGGCTGCAGAAGCAGAAGAGGAAGAAGAAAGCACAGAAGAACTTGTAACTGAATACGTTCCTGAACAGAAGTGGGAAGCTGTAATTCCTGATGAAGTTTGGAATGAAGAAGAATATGCAGAAAAAGCTCCTGCTCCAGATATGGATTACGAAGTTCCTGCAAAGACTCCATACGAAGAAGAAGACCTGCTCGGTTTCTACACAAAACCTGCAGTAGAAGAATCTGAAGATGACGATGTAGAGTTTGAAGATGAAGAAGATGAATATGCAGCAATTGTTCTTGTTCCTGTAAATCCAGAACCAAGTCCTTCTACATACAAGCAGCCGGCAGTTGAAGAAGAAGCTGAAGTTCCAGCTCCAGCTCCTGTGCTTCCATCAGCTCCAGCACCTGCTCTTGATGAATCAGAAAGTTATGAAATGACTGACAACAACTACAGCAAGTATATGGTTGATGGTTTGAGCGACCTTAAGAGAGGTTCATACTACATCCAGATTGCAACACTTTCTATTGATGAAAACATCATGGAAATTGTAAACAAATACAGTGCAAATTATCCAATCACAATTGTTCCACTTTCAAGCGGAGCAAGAAAACAGGTTCTGATTGGACCACTTTCTATGGATGAATATGCAGTAGTTCTTGAACGTTTCAAGGCTTATGGCTATAAAGATGCATTCTTAAGAAAAATTAAATAATTAAAAGTGACTATAACTAAAAGGCGTATTTCCTGAGTATAAAAGGGAAATACGCCTTTTTTTGTATATTGAAAAATCTATGACTAAGTGATATTTTTATTTAGTAATTTTTTATTATTTTATAGGAGCAAAACATGACATACACTGCAGAAGTGGAGCATATGTGTCCTTTGGCAAAAGGCGCATATCATGGACCTGCCCCAATTCCTGAAGAAGGTGAGTGGGTAAAGGTAAAAAAAATTGAAGATGTATCGGGATTTACTCACGGTATTGGTTGGTGTGCACCTCAGCAGGGAGCATGCAAACTTTCTTTGAATGTAAAGAACGGTATTATTGAAGAAGCTCTTGTTGAGACTATCGGATGTTCTGGTATGACTCACTCAGCTGCTATGGCTTCTGAAATCCTTATCGGAAAAACTCTTCTTGAAGCATTGAACACTGACCTTGTTTGTGATGCAATCAACACAGCTATGCGCGAACTCTTCCTCCAGATTGTTTACGGTCGTTCACAGTCTGCTTACTCTAAGGACGGACTTAAAGTTGGTGCTTCTCTTGAAGACCTCGGAAAGAACCTCCGTTCACAGGTAGGAACTATGTTTGCTACACGCAAAACTGGTCCTCGCTATCTCGAAATGACAGAAGGTTATGTTGAAACTTGTGCTATCGATAAGGACAATCAGATTATCGGTTACAACTGTATCAACTTTGGTAAATTGATGGATGCTCTTAAAGCTGGAAAACCTGCTGAAGAAGCTATCGCAGGTGCTCGTACACACTATGGTCGTGTAACAGCTGATCAGGGTATGGTAAAACTTATCGACCCACGTAAAGAATAGTCGCAGGAGGAATAGATATTATGGCAACATTATTTGAAGATTTTGAAGGCCGCATTCCTCAGGTGAATAAGGCTCTTAAAGAATATGGTTTTAAAGAAGGCGAAGCTGGTTTGAACGAAGCTCGCGATCTTTGTAAGGTACGTGGTTTTGATCCATACGAAATCTGTCAGTCTACACAGCAGATTTGTTTTGAAGATGCAAAATGGGCTTATGTTTTGGGTTCTGCAATTGCAATTAAAGAAGCTGAAAAAACTGGTGACAAGACTGGTTCTACAGCTGCTGCAAATATTGGTAAGGGACTCCAGGCATTCTGTCTTCCAGGTTCTGTAGCTGATGACCGTAAAGTAGGTCTTGGACACGGAAATCTTGGTGCACGTCTTCTTTCTGAAGAAACACAGTGTTTTGCATTCCTGGCAGGTCACGAATCTTTCGCTGCTGCTGAAGGTGCTATTAAAATTGCAGCTAACGCTAACAAGGTTCGCAAGAACAAGCTTCGCGTTATTTTGAACGGTCTTGGAAAAGACGCTGCACAGATTATTTCTCGTATCAACGGCTTTACTTATGTTCAGACTGAATTTGATTACTTCAACGGTCAGGGAACAGACAAGGCTCTTAAAGTTGTAAAAGAGATTCCTTATGGTTCAAACCCAGAACGTCTTATCGTTAAGTGCTATGGTGCTGACGATGTACGTGAAGGCGTTGCAATCATGTGGCACGAGGATGTTGATGTTTCTATCACTGGTAACTCAACAAACCCAACACGTTTCCAGCACCCAGTTGCAGGTACTTACAAGAAGGAGCGTCTCCTCGCTGGTAAGAAATACTTCTCTGTAGCTTCTGGTGGTGGTACAGGTCGTACTTTGCATCCAGATAACATGGCTGCAGGTCCAGCTTCTTATGGATTTACAGATACTCTCGGACGTATGCACTCAGATGCCCAGTTCGCAGGTTCTTCATCAGTTCCAGCTCACGTTGAAATGATGGGCTTCATGGGAATGGGTAACAACCCTATGGTAGGCTGCACTGTTGCTTGTGCCGTAGCTGTAGCAGGAAGCTTCTAGTTTTTCAAAAGTCATTATCGGGCTTGACCCGATAATCTATAAAAAAGGGCACCTTCATCAAAAGGTGTCCTTTTTTTTGCGCCCCTGCCATTGGCCAATCCTTTACCTTTGCCATTGCTCTCACTTGCAGGAACTTAAACTATTGAAATTTTTCCTATTTCAACACAATACGATTTCTACCGGAATTTTTGGCATTATACATAAGATTATCAGATTCCTTGAGCAGTTTATTCAGGTCTGTGTTAGCTTTAATTTCTACAATACCGGCAGAGAAGGTTGCAGTCATATGGTATTGAGTTTCGCAGTGGTGTATAAAGTCCTTCTTTATCTTTTTGATTTTTTCACAGGCTTCTTCAGCCAGAAGGTGAGATAAAACAATAAATTCGTCACCACCATATCTGAAAACATTTTCCCCCTGATTCTGGAAGGTTCTGACTAAAGTTTTTAAAATCTCATCACCAATATCATGACCATAAGTGTCATTTATACTCTTAAAATTATCCAAATCTATAAAGGCTATAGAGGAGTAGGCGCTGATAGATTTACTTTCATTCATTAAAGCTGATTTACTGTAAGCCCTTGTAAGGTTATCGTGATAAAGGCGTATCTTTAAATCAGTATTCAGCTTTTCATAGTTTTTTACTTCAGAAAGGGCTGTCATTAAGGTATTGTAAATATAAACAGTAATAAAAAAGATTGCCACAATAATCATAAGAGTTAATGCTGCAACCAGAATGTCATAAATGGTAGGATTAATTTTAAAATGATAAACTGTATAAGCTAAATGAAGTAAAATTGCTGAAAAAAATACGCTGATATGAGATTTCTTACCCAAAGGGCAGGAAAGAATTAAAGGTATACAGTATAAAACAGAAAGAAAATTAAAGCCTATATGTTCAAAGGCATATATTGTTGCGCAAAGTAAATAAACGGAACAGATACAAACCTTTTTAAGCTTAAAAGTTGCTTTATGGAATAAAATTTTAAATACAAAATAAAAAATCCAGCAGAGGCAATTAGGAATAATAATGTGCTTCTTAAAGTATTCAAAGTTTGGTATAAAGAGACTGGTAAGCTTTGTTATGTCATTTTCAAAATCTGAAGGAATAAATCTTAAAATACAGAACATAGCAATTTCACTTATAAGAACAAATAAAAGAGAAATTAAGAGGCCAATCCAAATCTTATCCATGTAACTGGAAACATTATTTGTTACAATTACACTACTGGCCGATATATGTTCCTGTTTTTGAGAGTCATCGTTCAGAGAAAACATAACTTTTTAAGTATACTCTATTTTTTGTTGATTGTGTAATATTTTTTCAGTTTTATGATATATTTGATTTATGAAAAAAGCACCAAAGCTATCAAGCTTAATAGATAAAGCAATTTTTGATTATGGACTTTTGGAAAAAGGCGACCGACTTCTTATTGGCGCAAGCGGGGGAAAGGACTCTACAGCCCTTATAAAATATTTTGCCGAAAGGAGCCTCAGACCTTCCTGTGATTTTCAATATCTAGCTCTAAATATTCAGTCTGACTTTGCTCCTGCCTTTCCGGAAGAAATAAAAAAATTGTTTGATGAATGGAAGGTGCCTTTTTTGTCTTTACCTGTAAATATTTTAGAAAGGGTGAAGAGTGGACAAAAAATGAGCTGCTGGTGGTGTTCAACACAAAGACGAACAGAGTTGATTAATTATGCCCTGGCAAATGGTTTTAATAAAATAGTTCTCGGTCACCACATGGATGATATTTTAGAAACCTTTTTAATGAATATGCTGAATAAGGGGGAACTTGCTGCCATGCCCCCTTTATTAAAATATGATAATTATCCACTAAGTGTAATCAGACCTCTCTGTTATGTTTCAGAAGAAAGGTTAATTGCTGAAGCAGAAAAGGAAAATTATGCGCTCTTTACCTGCAGCTGTAATTATCAGGAGAATTCTACAAGAAAGGAAGCCAGAAAAAAATTAGAAGAACTTACTGGTGGTGATCAGCTTTGCAAGGAAAGAATGCTTGCTGCCCTTAAAAATGTAGATTCTCGTTATTTAATGTAGTTTCTATAGCTATTACATAACACTTACATAACAGTGACAGCAAATTACTTTTATAGTATAATTTTTTTTGATGAAAAAGATTGCAATTATTACAGGAGCAAGTTCCGGAATCGGAAAGGAATTTGCCCAGCAGGTAGCTCAAAATTATAGTTTTGATGAAATCTGGATTATAGCCAGACGCGAAGATAAGCTTATTGAACTTGCAGCATCAATTAATGAAAAGAAAAACTTTGAAGAAGTTCGCCCGGTAGCAATGGATATATCAGGCCGGGAAGGCGTAGAAGCTTTTAGAAAGTTCCTGCAGGTTGAAGATGAAAAATTACGCAAAGTAGAAAGTGGCATCGAAATTGGGCTTCTTATTAATAATGCAGGCTTTGGTACCTATGGTCCTTTCGCTGACACTTCCATAAATCGTCAGATGGAAATGATTGAGTTGAATTGTACTACTGTAACAGGTATTTGCGGTATTGCTCTTCCATACTTAAAGAAGGGCTCTGTAATTATAAATACAGCCTCTCTTGCGGCCTTTCTTCCTCTGGGTAATTTTGCAGTTTATGCGGCCAGTAAGTCTTATGTTTTAAGCTTTTCTCTTGCATTAGCAGCTGAGGTTAAAGACCGTGGAATAAAGGTTTGTGCTCTTTGTCCAGGCTCCGTAAGCTCAGAATTTGCAAATGTTGCTTCAAATGGGGCAAGAAAAGAAGTTAAAGGTGGTTTTCCTCCTCAGAAGGTTGTTTCCCAGTGTCTTAAGAGAGCCTTTAAGGGAAAGAAAATTGCACTTTACAGACCAAAATGGCGTTTTTCTGCCTTTATGAGTCGCTTTGTTGGAAGATATTTTGGAGCCCGCTTTACTTATAAGCATCACAAAAGGCCAAGAAAGCCTGATGCAGATATGCTCAATAAGGAGCAGGAAGTTTCGCTTTCGGATTTTAATTAGCATATGGAAACAAGCGCTCTTTTTACAGATTTTTATGAACTCACCATGGCCCAGGGCTATTGGAAGGAAAACATGAATGACAAGGTCGTTTTTGACATGTTTTTCAGAAAGAATCCTTTTAATGGAGGCTTTTCAATTCTTGCCGGTAATGAAACTCTTATGGATGTCATTACTCAATTCCATTTTTCTCAAGATGATATTGATTTTCTTTCAGAGCAAAAAATCTTTGAAAAAGGCTTTTTAGATTATTTAAAGGATTTCCATTTTACCGGTGATTTATACACTATGGATGAAGGCAGTGTCGTATTTCCTCAGGAGCCTCTTGTCCGCATTCATGCAAATCTAATAGAAGCACAAATACTTGAAGGCCTGGTATTAAATCATATAAATTTCCAGAGTTTGATTGCCAGTAAAACTGCCAGAATCTATCTGGCTAGTAAAAAAGCTCCAATAATGGAATTTGGCCTTCGTCGCGCTCAGGGCCCAGATGGTGCAATGAGTGCCAGTAGGGCTGCCTTTATTGGTGGTGCGGCAGGAACTTCCAACACTCTGGCTGGAAAAGCCTTTGGAATCCCTGTTATGGGAACAATGGCTCATTCCTGGATTATGTCTCATAATTCAGAGCTGGAAGCCTTCCGTCAATATGCAAAAATATATCCGGAAAATACTGTTTTTCTTATAGATACCTATGACACTCTTCATTCTGGAATTCAAAATGCAATTACAGTAGGTAAGGAGCTTGCAGAAAAGGGACAAAGCTTTGGAGTTCGCCTGGACAGTGGAGATATTTCCTATCTTTCAAGAGAAGTTCGAAAACTTTTAGATCAGGCTGGCTTTAAGAATGCAAAAATCAGTGTTTCTAATGAGCTTACAGAAGAAATTATTTCTACACTTACAGCTTCAAATGCTCCAATTGATAGCTGGGGAGTTGGAACAAATATGGTTACCGGAGGAACTGAATCCTCTTTTACCGGAGTTTATAAGCTTGCCGCTCGTTTTAATGCCCAGTCAAACATGATGCAGCCTACAATGAAGTTTTCTGAAAATCCTGCAAAAATGACAAATCCTGGAGTAAAAAACGTCTGGCGTCTTTATGATGAAAATGGCATGGCTGGGGCAGATATACTGGCTTTAGAAAATGAAGAAATTTTAAGCGGGAAGGAATACCGTTACTATCACACAATGGTAGATTACAGACAGTTTGTCTTTACTGCTTCTAGAGTAGAACCTCTGCTGAAAAAAAGAATTGAAAATGGAAAAAGAACTCGGCCTAGAGAAAGTGACTCTAATCAGCTTAAGCTAAGCCGGGCTACTATGGAAAGGCAACTGAAAAGTTTTGATGAATCTTATCAGCGTATTTTAAATCCTCATATTTATAAGGTATCTCTTTCAGAGAATCTAAAGGATTTGAAAAAGCTTTTCATAGAAGCAAATATCCGTTAAAAAATGCTCCTGTTGAAAAGCCTGGCCCCAATAGATTATAATAGCCTCATGAAAAAATATTTACTGCTTTTGCTGCCCCTTATTCTTCTTATTTCCTGTGGTGGTCCAGATAAAGAAACTAAAAAAGAAATCCTTTTACATAAAAGTGCCAGTGAATTTAATCAATATGTCCTGACAGAAAAAAATGCTCATAATGAAAAAGTCCAGGCCTTTGTGAAAAATATGCCCCTTGAAGATAAAATTGCTCAGCTTTTTATAGAAAATCTTGAAGGAAATCTTTCTTTCAGATCCTTTGAAAGTATAGGGCAGATGAATGGAACTTCCGATTCAAAGCCTCTTGTTGCAGGTGGATATCTTTATTTTTCCTATAATATTGCAGATAGCCGGGAAGCAATGAAGGCTTTTAATGATTCTGTAATGGCCTATTGCGACAAATATGATATTATCCATCCATTTCTTTCTGTTGATCAGGAGGGGGGCTGGGTTACCCGCTTAAAGCGACTTAATGATAAGCTTCCTTCAAATGAAAGTGTGGCAAATACAATGTCCGTTGCTTCTGCTTATGAGCTTTATTCTAATCAGGCAAAACAAATGACAGCCATGGGCTTTAATATGAATCTTGCCCCTGTTATTGAAGTTTGCACCGATGATAATCGTGAATTTTTGGATGGCCGCAGCTTTGGAGATTTAGAGCAGGTGCTTACTTTTGGAAGAGCCTGTATTAATGCTTATGAAAATAATGGAATTGCGACTGTAGTAAAGCATTTTCCTGGTAATACAAATACAGACCCTCATACGGGACTTCCTGAAATTACTCTGTCAAAAGAAGAACTTTTTGAATCTATAGAATCCTTCCGTCTTTTGCTCAATACAAGACCTGCTGCTATACTTATGTCACATGCCAGAACAAAGGCTCTGGATCCGGGTGTACCTGCATGCCTGTCTTCTGTCTGGGTAACTGACCTTTTGCGCAAAGAATGGGGCTATGAAGGCCTGATAATTTCTGATGATATTTTTATGGGAGCCCTTGCAGATAACGGGTATCCTCCGGAATTTGCTGTTGTAAAGGCCATTGAGGCCGGTATAGACTGCATTATGATTTCAGAGAAAAGATTTGCAAAAGCAGCATCTGTTCTTTATAAAAAATATCAGGAGGAAGAGGCCTTTGCTGAAAAAATTGACCAGGCTGTGCTTAAGGTTCTTTCATATAAAGAGGCCTCCGGCCTCTGGAGCCTCGCAGAGGCGGGGGTAAAATGAGTAGTAAAAAAAGTAAGGGAAAAAAATCTCAGGCTGGGGAAGGGAAGCTTTCAGGACGTGAAGGCTTTGAAGCTTATTATTCCTCTCTTTTTCAGGACCGCTGGCCTTCATTAAAGGAAGCCTTTCAAAATGAAAATAAGGCAGTTGAGTTTCATGTAAGCGGAGCTGAAAAAAGTTATTTTCTTGATAGTGCTTCAGTTCTTGCAGCCCTCTCTTTACCCTTACAGGGAGCTCAAAATATTTTAGATTTATGTGCAGCGCCTGGCGGAAAGACCCTGGTTATAGCTTCAAGAATGTCTTCAGAAGCAAAGCTTTCTTCAAATGAACGTTCTCCAGAAAGAAAACGCCGTCTTGCTGCTGTTGTTTCAGAATGTCTTCCTTCAAATATTTCAGATCAAATACTGGTGTCTTGTAGCGACGGAGCAACCTGGTGCCGCCGCCAGTCTGAATGCTTTGACCGAATTCTTTTAGATGCCCCCTGTTCTTCAGAACGTCATGTTTTTAATGATGAAAAATATCTTTCTCAGTGGTCGCCTTCCAGAATAAAAACTGTAGCTATGGAAGAGTGGGCTCTTCTTTCTTCTGCTTATCGTCTGCTTACTCCTCAGGGAATTATGGTTTATTCAACCTGCGCCCTTTGTCCCCAGGAAAATGATGAAATGATGGAAAGACTTATAAAGAAATTTGGTCAGTCTGATTCTCTTTCTTTCCTTGAGCCTGCTCCTGATTTGTCAGAAATCAGGGCTTTTCTTCCTGCAGATTTTGAACTTCCATCTTATGAAAAGACAAAATATGGCTTCCAGATTTTGCCGGACAGGGCCTCTGGGGCCGGACCAATATATTTTTCAATAATATGTAAACAAAAAGCAATTGAGGTCTTGAAAAATTTTAATAAACAGTGATAATAGTAGTGTATGAAAAATGAGGAAAATGAGGATAAACTTCAACTTATCATAGAAATCGAACGTCAGTTAAATGAAATTCAGGACGTCGACGTATTGCTTGAACGTATTCTTACAGAAACAAGACGTATTGTTAATGCTGATGCAGGTTCTATTTATGTAGTTGAAGGTGAAAAAATTAAGATCAAATATGGTCAGAATGATACTCATCTTAAAGAGCTTGCTCCCGGAGAAAAGCTCCCGTATACATGTTTCTCTTTCCCTATTAACGAAAAACAGATTTGTGGTTATGTAGCTCTTACTGGAGAGCCTCTTAACATAAATGACTGCTACGAAATTCCAGAAGATAAACCATACAAATTCAATAAAAATACAGATTTGACAACAAATTACCGTACAAAGTCTATGTATACCTTCCCATTAAAAATGGCAAATGGTGTACTGCTTGGTGTAATTCAGATTATCAATGCAAAAGACGAGCAGGGTAAGGTTGTCAGCTTTGATGAAGAAGCAGAGCTTTTAATTACACACTTTGCATCAAGTGCGGTTCAGGCTTTACAGCATGCATACGTTACAGCAAATATGGTTAAGCGTATTCTTAAAATGGCTGAATTCCGCGATCCAAAAGAAACTTATCCACATGTTGAAAGAGTTTCTTCTTTCTCTCTTGAAATTTATGACCGCTGGGCCTTTAATCATAATGTGCCAGAGGCAGAACAGCATCAGTATCGAGATAATCTTAAAATTGCTGCCAAGTTCCATGATGTTGGTAAGGTTGGTATTTCAGATGTTATCTTAAAGAAAACCTTCCCTCGTTTTACAGACGAAGAAAGAAACATTATGAAGGGGCATACTTGTATTGGTGCTCAGCTTTTTGAACCTCCAGAGTCTATGCTTGATAAAATGTCTCAGGAAGTGGCTCTTCATCACCATGACCGCTGGGATGGTGGCGAAACTGGTTATCCTGGAAATATAAAATTAAGCGATTTCTCTATTAAAGATGGAGTTGTTCCAAAGTCAGAGCCTCTTAGTGGAAATGATATTCCTTTATGTGCCAGAATTGTTGCTGTAGCAGATGTTTTTGATGCTTTAAGCCATAGACGCTGTTATAAGGAAGCCTGGACAATTGATGATGCCTTCGCTGAAATCCAGAACTCGGCTGGTTCTCAGTTTGATCCTGAGGTTGTTCTTGCATTTATGCAGGTTCGTGATCGTATATGTTCAATTTCCCTTGCTTTCCCGGATGAAGCTGAAAATTAATTTTTAATTTTTCTTAATTGCTGGTGCAAAACTTTATCAAAACAATTTGCAAAAAGGGCGAATTTTTTCTTATCATAACCTTCATGAAAATGCTCAACCAGTCCTATTTGGGCTAATTGTAAATCAAAATCCCTTTGAGAAAGTCTTTCTTTTATATTTTCACTGGTAAAAATATTGCCTCTGTCATTAATAGTGCAAATGCCCTTAGAAAGTAAGCGGTCTGCAAATACTATATCTCTGGTAATTACAATATCATTTTCTTTGACAGCTTCTAAAATGTAATTGTCGGCGGCGTCTTTTTCCTTTTCGCAGATTATCATATTGTAAGTGCCTTCTCCATTACATTTTATTTCATGGTTTGCAACTAAAGTCACTTCTGCATTATTTCTAGAGGCCATTTTAATTGTATGATTTCTAACTAGAGCGGGGCAGGAGTCTGCATCAATCCAAATTGTTAGCTTTTGGACCA
The DNA here is from genome assembly GCA_024683675.1 of Treponema sp. Lineage (GTDB taxonomy): Bacteria > Spirochaetota > Spirochaetia > Treponematales > Treponemataceae > Treponema_D. The sequence goes on along the minus strand of JAIKYB010000234.1, from coordinate 7,455 downwards.
TGTTAAACTCCCTTAAAGTACCTTACTGATTTTTTCAATCATTTCCCGGGTTCTTTTTTCTATTTCTACGTTATCTTGAGTAAATTCTGGTGGAAGCTTACCGTTTTCCAGGGCTACCTTATTTTGCTTTTCTTTGTAAACTTCGTCACAAAGCATAATTCCTGAAAGAATTGCTATTTGTAGTGGGCTTCTTATAGAATCAATTTGACTTACATCTTCTGTAATGCGCTTATAATAACCGAGGAGTTTATCAAGGTATTCTTCGCTTTCGGTGGACTGAATTGTAAAGTTCGCACCGAGCATGTCAATTTTAAGCTTACTCATTAGAATATATCGAATCCAAGATTGTCTTGAGACTGATCATCTTCTGAATCGTCAAAGGCATCTTCAATGCCATCATCTTCTGTTGGCTGCATTGAATCAAAATTTGGTATAGGATCTGCCTCTCTTACAGGCATTTGTGGTTCTACAGGATTCTGTATAGGTTGATTGTATTGAACATAGGATACTGGCTCTTCAATTTCACTGCTTTCTTCAGAGAACTGGTTATCTTCCACTTCCTCTTCAACAGCATCCTCTTCAATAATTTCCTGCTCTGCTGCAGGGATCGGTGTTTCCACAATATTTTCTGCTGGACCTTGTGGAATAGAAGGCGCCTGAAGGTTTGCTGCATTTGAATTTCCGCTTTTAAGAACGGCATTTTCAATATACATAAGACGATCAAGCGCCTTTTTTATGCCACTCTCAATCTGGTTCTGGTCTGTCTCAATAGATGAAAGTTGCTCCGTCTTGCTTGAAAGCGCATTTGTGAGCTCCTGGCACTTTGTGCGGAGAGCATCGTTTTCAGCCTGAAGCTGTTGTATTTTAGCAACAGCACTTTCTACCTTTTGTTCAAGAAGCATTACCTGATCAAGAGTTATCATAACAAGTCCTTACTTAAGCTTTGATAGCTTTTTTTGCTGCTTCAACAACAGCTTTGAAAGCTACAGGGTCTTCAATAGCCATATTAGAGAGAGCCTTGCGGTTCAATTTAATACCTGCTTTGTTTACTCCGTCAATAAAGCGAGAGTATGTAAGACCTTCTTCACGAACTGCTGCGTTAATACGAGCAATCCACAAAGAGCGGAATTCATGCTTGCGATCACGGCGATCAACATATGCATGATCAAGGGCCTTTGTTACAGCGTCTTTGGCTGGTTTGTAATTTGATTTTCTGTCACCGCGGAAACCCTTAGCGAGCTTCAAAATCTTTGAGCGGCGATTCTTTCTTTTTGTTCCGTCTATTGCTCTTGACATTTTATTCTCCTATCAACCATATGGAAGCATCTGCTTTCTGATTCTCTTTGCATCAGCTTCTGCAACATAACCTGTTTCACGGAGCTGTCTCTTTCTCTTAGGAGAACGCTTTGTCAAAATATGACGAAGGTTCTGCTTCTTGTGCTTAACTTTGCCAGTTCCAGTAAGAGAATATCTCTTAGCAGCTGACTTCTTTGTCTTCATTTTAGGCATTTTCTAAACCTCTTTCTTTGCGGCTTTTGATGAGATTGTCATTGACATATTTCTTCCATCCATAGCGGCTGGTTTGTCAATATTGTACGCCGAGGTAAGTCGCTTTAAAACCTCATTCAGAACATCATAGCCAAGTTCGGTATGGGCAAGTTCACGTCCGCGGAAACGGATTGTAACCTTAACCTTATCGCCCTCGTCAAGAAATTCCTGTATGTGCTTGGCCTTAGTATCAAGATCTCCAGAGCCAATTTTTGGCTGCATGCGGATTTCCTTTAACTTTAGTACTTTCTGATTCTTCTTGGAATCTCGGAGCTTTTTTTCCTGTTCGAATCGGTACTTGCCATAATCGAGAACTTTACAAACCGGTGGATTTGCATTCGGTGAAACTTCAACAAGGTCAAGATCCTTGTCTTTTGCTATTCTGAGAGCTTCCTGTGTTGGTACAATTCCAAGCTGCTTGCCCTCGTCATCAATAAGACGCACTTCTCTGACACGAATCATTTCATTGATTCTCTGTCCCTTATTGTTGTTGTTATTATTCACGTATGCCAACGATCCTCCTAGTGTTGGAAGAGGGTAAACCCACTTCTTTTCACGATTTTACACATAGCGTATTAAAACATTATATTTATTTTTTAGTAACGTGTCTATATAGAAAATCGCTCTTTCACAAAAATATAATTCATTCTATACTAGGTTGATGGCAGAATTTATATCTACTTTTATAACAGGTTTTCAGGATATTGTCTCTACAAATCTTCCTATGCAGTTGAAGGGCTGTAAAATATTAGGCATTTATGATGGTCTTGTTCATTACACTTATGCAGGTAATTCCCGGGATTTAGAGAAAATTATTTATTTTAATAATACTTTTTTTCTATTGAAAATTATGAAAGGAAAGAACCTGTCTTTTCCGGCTTTGGTAGGAGCTCTTTCTTCTGAAAAAAAATATTATCTTATAAACAAGGGTACTTTTAGAGTTCGCTTTAGTCAGGAAAATCAATTTGCAAAGGTAGATAAAGCTCTTGTAAGAAAGGCTGAAACTATCGTAATGAATAACTCAAAATTGAAAATAGACAGACTGTCTCCGGAAACTGAAATCTGGTATTCTATTAGAAGTGAAGGCTTTGCTTATTGCGGCCAGCTTATTTCAAAACGCGAGTTTACTGAAAAGAATCTTAACAAGGGTGAGCTTAGACCAGAAATTGCATATTTAATCTGTGCTTTTGCCGGCGTGGCCCAAGAAAAAGAACTGGTAATTGCAGATCCATTTTGCGGTTATGCTTCTATTCCTGTTCAGCTTGCAAAGAGATTTCGTTTTAAAAAGCTTTTTGTTTCGGATATAGATAATGAAAAAATACAAATGGTAAGTGAAAAAAAAGCTCTTGCCGGAAAAGAAAATATTGAAGTTTTTCTTCAGGATGCTCTTTCTCTAGAACGTTTTGAAGACAAATCTCTTGACCTTATAATTACAGATCCTCCATGGGGTTATTACGAGGATATTGGTGATATAAGTGCCTTCTACAATAAAATGTTCTCTTCTTTTAAGAGAGTCTTAAAGGAAGAGGGGAAGCTTGTAATTCTTTCAGCTCGTAAAGAAGAACTGGAAAAAGAGGCTTCCTGCTCCGGTTTTAAGGAAGCAAAAAGCCTGCATACATTAGTAAATGGAAAGAAGGCTTCCCTCTATTTGTATAAATACAAAGGAATATAATCTTTATTATTAATATCTTCGATTACACTTTCAGGCAGTCCAAGATTTGCGGCTGCCTTTGCACTTGTATATTTTTTTGCAAGTCCTGTCATGTAATCTACAAGATTCATTTTCTTCTCTTTCTTGAAGCTGACAACCTTAATGCCTGGCATTTCTAATTCATTTTCAGAAAGATCTCTAATCATATTGTCCCAGGAATCAATTTTATCAATGAGACCATTTTCCAGTGCCTGTTTTGCAGTGTAAAGGCGGCCATCAGAAAGTTCAGCGGCATCATTGTAATTCATAAGTCTTTGCTTTGCCACGATAGAAACGAACTGCTCATAACATTCATCACAGATGCTTTGCATAATTTCTCTCTGTTCATCTGTAACCGGCTCATTATAATTGAACATATTTTTGTTTTTTCCAGAATGGATTGTTTCGCTTTTAATTCCAATGTTATCAAAGAGCTCTGTCAAATCATAAGAAGAACCAAAAATAACTCCGATACAACCTGTAAGGGTATTTCTATTTGCATAGATTTCATCACCAGCGCAGGAAATATAGTAACCACCGGATGCTGCCATAGGCCCCTGATAAACATAAATTGGCTTACCAGAAGTTTTATATTCCATAAGGGCAAGGTAAACTTCATCAGCCTGATAAACAGCTCCTCCCGGTGAGTTTATATAAATAGCAATGGCTACATTTTTTTCATCTGTTTTAAGGCTATGGATTGTGTCCATAAGCCATTTCTGGTCATAATCCTGATTTGCTTCCTGTATAGTTCCTTCTATATATAAGGCCGCAATATAATTTCTTTTGTAGTTTTTTGCCAGCTCCGGATTATAATTTGAAACCTTGTTTCCCCGAGAAGCATAAGTTACCGTCATTGTTGGATTTCTGCTGTCCAGCATAGTTTTTACTACAAAAGCTGCAGAAATAAGAATAATTAAAATTAAAACTATAAGGCCTGATTTAAAGCTCTTTTTCATTCTGATAAATCCTCCGGATTGATTCTTCCTGTATCTACGGCTTCTTTTAGAAGAGCGTGATAAGCATTTACAAAAGAAAGGTTCATGTAAGGGGAAACAAATAGGTCTGAAATACCCAGGGTTATAATACCAAGTAAAACCCAGCCTAAGAAAGAAAGTCCCATTACAAAAAGATCCCATTTATGTCCCTTTGTGATAATCTGACTGATTCTCATTGCCTTTGTAACAGAAAGATTGTCGTATTCTGCAATCAGGTAAAACATTTGTGAATAGGCAATGGATTTTATAATTCCAGGAATTACAAATAGGAAGGTCCAAAGGAAAACCCATAAAAGCTGCCAGAGAATACCAAGTGTTGCCCGTCCCCAATTGTTAAAGCCTTCAATAAATTTTGAAAAGCTAACCTTGTCCGGAGAACGGGTCATTCTTAAATAAACATTAAGGGCTGCAACTGAAAGTATTTGTGAAACTATGGCCTGAATAATTGTGATATATAAATCTTTTGGAGAAGACTGAATGCCAGCAAGGGTGTTCTGTGCTTCTGCAAAGTTTCCATGCAGGTACATATCTATTACTCCGCTATTGTACATTTGTGTCATTTCCGGAATAGAAAAGATTGTACTGATAATTGTAATTATTAAAGTCATTAAGACAGGAACGGTCCAACGGCCCTGTAACTGTACTTTTGCAAATCTTTTATATTTTGGTCTGTCGAACATAGCAACCTCTCTAGTTAACTCTAATACTTTTTGATGATTTATGCTATACTTTTGTTCATGAAGCTGATTTGTGGTCCTATGGCGACAATTTCCCATCCGGCCTTTCGAATTTTAATTGAAAAATTTGGTGCTTGTGATGAATATTATACAGAAATGATAAATGCGGGCAGTCTTTTAAATTTTGGCCCATTTGAAAAATATTATATAGATCCTGCTCCCCAACCTGAAAAAGTAGTCTGGCAGCTTACCGGAACAGATACAAAGCGAATGGTTGAGGCTGCAAGGCGCCTGCTGCAGCTTCCGGGCATTGGACTTGATGTGAATATGGGGTGTTCTGCCCCTGATATTTATAAAACAGGCGCCGGTATTGGCTGGATGCTAAAGCCTGTCGAAGAAACTCAGCAGATGGTAAAGGCTCTTGGTGAGCTTTTTGCAAAGGAAGGGCAGGGGAAAAGATTTTCTGTAAAGCTTAGACTTGGAGATGAAGATTTTACAGAGCCCGGATTTTTTTCCTTTTGTGATATGCTGGTAGATTGTGGAGTTGAACTTCTATGTTTGCATCCCCGTACAAAAAAAGAAAAACTTGCCCGTCCTCCTCGTTATGCTTATTGCCAAAGACTTGCGCAAAGGCTTTCAATTCCTGTCTATGTAAATGGAAATGTAAAGGATGAAAATTCCTATAAGTATGCAGAAGCCTCCTGTCCTGACTGTCAGGGGATTATGATTTCTCGTGCTGCGGTTCAAAAGCCCTGGATTTTTAGCCAATTAAAGAATCCTGAAAAAGTAATTGAAATTAATATGGAAGAGCTTTGTCTGGAATATGTTGATTTAATAGAAAAGTACCAGCCGCCTGAATTTTGGAAAACCCGATTGCAGCGTTTCTTTACTTATTTTTCAATGAATTTTAAGTTTGGCCATTATGCACAAACTCAGTTTTTAAATGCCAGCGACAATAATGATTTAAGGGAAAAAATAAAAGCCTTTTTTGAAAAGTGTCCGGACGAAAGAATAAAGGTAATTGGAAAATAAAGTAAAAATTATATCTACCGAATTTTATTTTTCCATGTTATTATAAATATGGAACCATGGTTGATCGCGAAAATCCGGTTTATGGCCGGAAAATTTTTTTTATTAATCCTTCTCTGTTTGTTGAAAACTTCATAGTTGAGTCTCTCCTGGAAAACGAATATGAGGTTTATGTAATCAATGAAATTCGTGCAGCAAAGCCCCTTCTTGCTAGTTTTCCAGATTCCATGTGTTTTGTCGATATTGATACAGAAATGCCTTTTTCTAATTGGTTTAATTTCATAAATAGCTTTGCAAGCGAGGAAAATCTAAAATCTGTTTACATTGGGGTTGTTTCGGAAACTGCTAAGGCTGTAGATATGGATAAATTTCTTATGAATCTAAAGCTTCCCGGCGGCTTTATTATGATAGAAAAACGTTCGGAAGCTCTTATACAGAAATTTATCGATATTCTTGATTTAAATGGAGCAAAGGGCAGACGAAAATATATGCGTCTTGATACCAGCAATCTGGATACAGTAAATGGTTATCTGACGGTTCAGGATAGAATTTTTACCTTTGATGTAAATGAAATATCTGTTGCAGGCTTTGTATGTGTATATAGAAAAGAGTTTGCCCCTCACTTTCAGAAAAACACCCATGTTCATAATGTTTGCCTTACCATCAGGCGTAAATCTATGGTATTCTCCTGCATTGTATATAACACAGTCATTTCTAACGATGGACAGGCAATTTCTATTTTAATGTTTACAAATGAAAATACAGCTTCACTTAAACGTGAAATCAGAAAGTTTATAATTGAAAATTATGAAGAAAAACTTGAGTACATGAAAAAGAATCTTACCTATGACTATAATACCTATAATGAACCTCAGGTTTATGCCACACTAAAGGCTGATTCAAAAATGGTAGCGGCAGCAGAGGCGGCAGATGCCGAAGATGTGCTTGAAGTTTCCGATGCTGCTGAAGCTGATACTGCTCCAGATACTCCTTCGGCAGCCCCTGAAGGTACTCCTGCTGAATCTGAAAGTGAAAGTGATAATGCCGGCGGACCTGATACAGCTTCTTCTGAAAATTCTGAAGATAATAATCAGAATTAATTACATTTGCATACAATTCCTTTTTATGATACTCTAAATTTAATAGTAATAAGCTTTACTGCGCTTTCCACGTGTGGTTTAGCAAAAAAAATCAAAACGGCCTACGCCAAGGTCGGAAGTGAGGTAATAAAATGGCAAAAACAGAAACAAAAAACTCGCAGGCGAGTAACACACATGCATGTACCCTGGACAAAATCATCAGCTTGTGTAAAAGAAGAGGCTTTGTATATCAGGCTTCAGAAATCTATGGTGGTCAGGCAGGTGCATGGGATTACGGTCCTCTTGGTGTAGAATTCAAAAGAAATATTCAGAATGAGTGGTGGCACTATATGACTCAGCTGCACGACGATGTAGTTGGTCTTGATTCAGCAATTTTCCAGCATCATACAACCTGGAAGGCTTCTGGTCACGTT
>JAIKYB010000233.1 GCA_024683675.1 Treponema sp. | reverse complement strand
TATAATGGGCGCCCTCTTACAAATCAAACTTCCACTGCCGGTTCCTTTTCTGCCCGTGGGAGAATCTCTGGGCGGGAAAGAGCACATCAGTTTTTGTATTCGCCTTTTGCTCCTCGAGGCTCCCGAATGGAAAATTATCTGGCTGGGCTTGAAAGAGAGCCTTCGGTTGATGATGTCCGCTTTTTATCGACTTTCGCTCTGGCTGATTTATCTGATTATATTACTGTTGCTTTTGATCCTAATTTTTCACTGGTTCGCTATGCGGAAGCTCTGACTGTTGATAGCCGAACTTTTTCTGATTTTGAAAAAGAAATTGATTCTCCTTTGATGGAACATTTCTATCAGCCTTTGCTTCAGTCGCTTTTTTCGGAGGTGAACAGGGGCCCTGAAGCCCCCGACGCCCATGCACACTCTGCCCCCCAGTCACTCTCTGCTTCCCAGTCACACTCTGACCCCCAGGCACACTCTCCGCAAGCTCCCCACGCCCATACTCTAAATAAGTCACCTTCCCCTGAATTATTTGTCTGCATTTCAATTCCTTTTGCCGGCACCTTCCTGCCAGCTCTTTACACAGCCCGCTTTTTTAAGCGGACCTTTGGTGACAGGGCTTTTATTGTGATTGGGGGAGGCTTTGTGAATACAGAGCTTCGTCAGGCCAGCGAACCGGCTCTTGCAAAATACCTTGATGCAATCTCTTATGACAGAGGTTATGGTTCTTATAAGGCCTTGTTTTCAACTGAAGAAGTTGCAGAACTTTACAAAATGCGCCTTTTTTTAAGAAAAGCGGACGGCAGCATTATTGTAAAAGAGCCGCTTTGGAAGGATTCTGCAATTGAAGCCTATGAAAATCAGATGACGGTAAATATTATCCCGGATTATTCTGATATTGATTTTTCAATTTATCCCAGAATGTGTGATGACAGAAATGCCATGCACCGAATCTGGACAGACGGCGCCTGGATAAAGGCTTATCTGGCTCATGGCTGCTACTGGCACAAATGTGCCTTCTGCGATACTTCGCTGGATTACGTTTGTGCCTACAAACTGACAGATGTTGAAAAACTTTTTAATGGACTTTTGAAAACAGCCCGCGAAAAGGGAGTTTATGGAATCCATTTTGTAGATGAGGCCCTTCCTCCTATTGCCCTGAAAAAGTTTGCACTTTTGAATGCCCGCGCAGGAAATCCTCTTTATTTCTGGGGAAATGTCCGCTTTGAAAAGTCTTTTACCAAGGACTTAGCTGCCTTTTTAAGCTACTGCGGACTTGGAGGAGTAAGTGCGGGAATAGAATCGGCCACTGGAACTGGACTTGAAGCAATTAATAAGGGAACTGATATAAAGTCTATAACTTCAGCCTCGTGCGCCTTTAAGGAAGCGGGCATACTTGTTCATGCTTATATGATTTACGGATTTTGGAACGATACAGCTCAAACAATCGTGGATTCTATGGAAACTCTGCGTCAGTTTTTTGCAGCTGGCCTTTTGGACAGTGCCTTCTGGCACAAGTTTGTTCTGACCCGCAATTCAACAGTATATAAGCAGTGGGAAAAGGAAGGTAAACTGGATTTAGTATCCGGAGACCAGGGCTCATCAGCCTTTGCCCGCAATAATCTGCACTTTAAGGGCGAGGAAAAGTACAATAAATACGGGCCTGCCTTAGATGCTGCCGTTAATGCCTGGATGCACGGAGACCGCCTTGATATGAAGGTTCAAAAATGGTTTGATTTCCCTCTACCTGCACCAAATGTTCCCCGAGACTTTATAGAAAAGAAAATCGAGGCTTATGAAAAGCAAAACCTTGAGCGTTACCAATCCTTAAATCCTCAGAAAGTAAAAAATCTCTGGTGGCTTGGCGGTTACCCTGTAGCATGTGGTAAAGAAGTCCGCTGGATTTATCTGATGGAAGAGGAATCTGCTCCAGCTGCTGCTTTTGATTTTGACTTATTGCCTTTACTTAGGCCGGAAGCTTCGGAAGAAGAACGTGCTGCCGCCTTAAAAATAATAGAAGACAAGGCCCAGCTTATTTCAGGCTTAAAGACATTTTTAGGCCGAGGTCTGGTTCTTTTAGATTTTTAATTAAGTGAATTTCCTGTTTTCTTAAATCTACTCTGAGTTATTTTTAAGAGATTTCTTATTTGAAGAAAAAAAACGTGATAAATCCAAACTTCTGTCTTATACTTCACTTGAAATGAATCTGAAGGAGGATTTATATATGCTTAAGAGATTTTTACTTTTATTTGTGGCAGCTACTTTTCTTTTAGCTGGATGTAACAACTGGGTTTCGCAAGATAATTCTGAGGATTCAAGTGAAACTTCTGAAAGCTCGGAGTCTAGCGACACTAGTGAAACAAGTACATCAACAGAGACTGATTTAACAGATACAGACGGAAATGCAATTTCAAGTGGCACTGCTTCTGTTTCTTTTTCTTCAAGTTCAGCTACTGGTAGCACAAAAACACTTTCTGCAGCATATCTTATAGATGGCGTTTCTGTAGAAATAACTTCAGGAGAATATGCCTCTGCTTCCAGTTCTTCTGATCAGATAGTTTTTCTCGTAGTAAATGGAGGAAGCCTTACAATTACAGGAAGCAGTGATAGTCCTGTTGAAATTACAAAGTCAGGCTCTGCCGCTTCTGGTGGACAGGTTGGTGATGATTATAATTTTTATGGAATAAACAGTGCAATTGTTGTTTCCGGCAGCGAATCGACCGCAACAATTAATTATGCAAGCATTACTTCATCTTCAAATGGTTCTAACGCCATTGTTTCAACAAATTCTGCAAATGTAACTATCAAGAATTCTACAATTTCAACTTCCGGAAGTGCTGGAAGCCGAGGTTTGCATTGTACTTATGATGGTAGTATCACAGCAGATAATGTAGAAATTACAACACAGGGTGCTTCATGCGCAAGTCTTGCAACAGACAGGGGAGGCGGAACAATTACCGCAAGCAACATGACTCTGGAAACTAACAAGGCCGGAAGTCCTTTGGTATATTCTACCGGAACTATTTCAGTTTCAGATTCAACAGGTTCTGCAAATGCGGCCCAGATGGTTGTAATAGAAGGAGCAAGTTCCGCCACACTTACAGACTGTGACTTTACCTGTACAGGAAATGGTAACAGAAGTGGAACTAGTGAAAGCAATACTTCTTCCCATACAGTTGATGCCGGCGGAATTATGATTTATCAGAGTCAGTCAGGAGATTCTTCTGATGGAACTGACTATTTTACAGCAAGTGGTTCAAGTCTGAAGGTTACAACTTCTGGAGTGCCAATGATTTATGTTACTAATATTACTGCTGAAATTAGTTTTTCTGAAAATACCTTTACTTTGGCTTCAGATGATGATTACTTCATTCTTACAGAAGAAACAGACCAATGGGGTGATGTCGGCTCAAATGGCGGAAAGGTCACTATGACACTTGATGACCAGGATTTAAGCTCTTACACAGCCTTTAAGGGGGGCTCTTCTTCTAACTCTCTTAACCTGTCTGGTTCAAGCTTTGCTTCTACTGACAGCGAAACCTGGGATTAATAAAAAAAGGGCTGTCCATGTGTGTTAAGTGCACTTCACTTAACACACATGGACAGCCCTTTTTCATTTTATTAACTTATTATTCTACTTCAACCTTTTCGATTTTAGCACCCAACTTCTGCAGCTGACCTACCAAATCTTCATAGCCTCTTTCAATCTGATAAACATTGCTGATGCGGCTGGTTCCGTGAGCACACATAGCCGCAATTACCATTGCCATACCGGCTCTAATATCAGGAGAAACAAGATGATCTCCGTGCAGCATACTTGGTCCGCAAACTACAGCCCGGTGTGGGTCACAAAGAGTGATTTTTGCACCCATAGAAATCAGTTTATCTACAAAGAACATTCGGCTTTCGAACATTTTTTCAAAAATCAAAACTGTTCCATCTACCTGGGTAGCAGTTACTGTCATAATTGAAGTAAGGTCGGCAGGGAATCCTGGCCATGGCATATCATCAATTTTAGGAATTGCGTTTCCTAAATCATCATTTACCTTAAGATTCTGGGTGTTTGGAACTGTAAGCTCATCCCCCTGAATGCTCCAGGTAATTCCAAGCTTTGCAAAACTGTATTTAAGAGGGCGCATCTCTTCTGCACGAACACCCTTAATTGTAATTTTTCCCTTAGTTGCGGCTGCCATTCCAATATAAGAACCAATTTCAATATAATCAGGTCCAATTGTAAATTCACAGCCATGAAGCTTCTTTACACCGGTAATGCGGAGTATATTACTTCCAATTCCTGTGATTTTAGCTCCCATTTCAACCAGCATTTTACAGATATCTTGAACATGAGGCTCGCTGGCACAGTTCTGCAGAATTGTTTCTCCTTCCGAAAGGGCTGCTGCCATAACTGCATTTTCTGTGGCAGTAACTGAAGCTTCATCAAGGAAGATATCAGCACCAACAAGTTTTGTTGCAGAAAATTCAAAGCGTCCGTTTACATGGATATTTGCTCCCAGTGCCTTGAGGGCAAGAAAGTGTGTATCTACACGGCGGCGACCGATTACGTCACCACCAGGAGGTGTCATTTCACATTTTCCCTTGCTTGCAAGAAGAGGTCCGGCAAAGACAATTGAACCGCGAACCTTTTTTGTAAGGTCAGAAGGAAGTTCTGTAGTTTTGATTTTATCACACTGGATCTTCCAGTTATGCTTGCTGAGTTTTTCAACCTTTGCTCCCAGTGATTTCAGGATTTCAAACATTACATTTGTGTCCTGAATCTCTGGAATGTTGTGAAGTATTACAGGCTCATCTGTCATGAGTGTTGCCGCAATACATGGCAATGCTGCGTTTTTGTTTCCGCTGGCTGTAACTGTCCCCTGAATTGGATATCCACCCTCAATTACGTATTCGTGCATTTTATTTCCCTGTTAGAAGATTTATTAAAACATCGGCAGCTTTTGCACATTGGTTTAGAGAAAGCCATTCATTTCTTGAATGGAATTCGTGGGCACCTGTGAAAATGTTTGGAGTCGGGATTCCCAGTTCTGTAAGGCGGGAACCATCTGTTCCTCCACGAATCGGCTGTTCACGTACCTGAACTCCGCTTTCGGCAAAGGCGCGGCGTAAGCGTTCCATAACCTCCGGGTGTTCGTCCAGCTTTGCCTTCATGTTCAGATACTGCTGTTTAAAGGTAACTTCGGCTTTTCCCCCAAAGTCTGAAGTGACAGAATCTGCAATAGTCTGAATAAAGTTCTTCTGTTTTTCAATTTCTTCTATATTAAATGCTCTCAGCAGCAGTTCTACATTTGCACTTTCTATGGAGCCCGCAATTTCCATTGGGGCAATAAAGCCTTCGTAGCCTTCTGTTGTTTCCGGGGCAGAATCTCGCGGCAGGCGTGCAACAAAATTAGAAGCCAGAGTGGCGGCGTTTATCATGCCGTCTTTTTTTCCACTTCCTGTGTGACAGGCCTTTCCTGTAAAAGTGACCTGACCTGCAAAAGCGTCAAAGCATTCACTTTCAAGTTCTCCTTCATCTCCTCCGTCTACGGTTACTGCAAAATCAGCTTTAAGGATGTTTAAAGGAACCTTATCCATTCCGTGTCCTGTTTCTTCGTCCGGACTGAACATAACTTCAATTGGCCCGTGGGGAATATCTTCATAGTGACGCTGCAGATAGTCCAGTGCGCACATAATTGCAGTAACACCGGCCTTGTCATCAGCTCCAAGCAGGGTAGTGCCATCAGATTTTACAATTGTGTCAGCCTGGCCTGTGGGTGATTCTTCTGCAGAAAGTATGGAAATAACAGGCTTCACATCTTTCCCTGTAACTTCATCAACTGTGTCCATGTGGGCCATCAAAAGAATGGTAGGATACTTTTTGCGTTCCTCTGCATCTTCTATATTTGAGTCAATTTTTGCAACAACATAGCAGAAATCTGTAAGATATACGTTGCGGGTTCCAAGATTGCGCAGCTCTTTTACAAGGATTTTTGCAAAATCCCACTGGCGTTCTGTACTGGGAAAAACGCCTTCATCCGCAACCTTTCCGTCACTTTCAGACCAGATTTTTACGTAGCGGCAAAAGCGCTCCAGCATTTTATTTTTTTCTTCTTCGTTATTGTAGATGTAATTCATGGAAGACAGTATAAAACTTTTCCCCCTTATCTTCTAGACCGTACTTTCGCAAAGCAGATTTCCGCTCCGAATGTGGAATCCCCGCCTTTATTCAGTATAACAATTAATTATTTGACATTTTGACGGGGGGACGGGTAAAATGTATAGTATTATTTACTGTTCATAAAACAGTTCGGAGGTTCAATAATGAAAAATATATCATCATCATTTCGTTTTTATATAGCAATTCTTTTATTGGCAGGAATTTCTGTCTTGTCTGCCTGTAATCATTCTGTTGGTGAAGGGCTGAATGATAATGAAGCCTTTCTTGTTTTTGCTTCTGCGTCACGTGCAGCAGAAGATTCTCTTGAAAAACTTACTGATATTGTATTAAAGGGGACTTTGAAGAATGAGGAAGAAAAAGAACTTGGAAAGTGGACTTCCTGGGAGACGCTTAAAACTGAAGTAATAAAAATAAAGGCTGGCGACTGGTCATTTTCTCTAAGTGCAAAAATTAATGGACTATCTTATTCTGATTTAGTTGAAATGACTGTAAAGGCTGGTGTTACAAATACTGTAAAATTTGTTCTAAAGGAAACAAATCCAACAGGTCTTGAGCTGGAAGTGGACATTGTTGAGATAGATTATACGCCAAGAACTGTTAATCTGGCTCACAGCAAGGTAACTTATACTCCATGTAAGGATGGAATAAAAGTAAATGTTCAGGCAACAGGAGACAATACCATTCGTGATGTTGAAGCGGGAAACAGTATTTGGGTAGAAAAAAAAGATATAAACAGTAAGAGCTTTGAGTTTGTATTTCCTTTTGTAAAATATGGACAGATAACTGACTTCTATGTAGGAGTTATTTGCGACGGTTTGTCTATAGAGCAAAACTATATAGCTTTGGAAGACGGTATACAGGCAGGAGGCGGTTATAGGGTAGTTGATGATATCTGTAATCTGGATGTTTACAATAACATTAAGTATTCATCAGCTGACAATGTGTTAAAAGCTCAGGGGGATTACGAAAGTCTGATAAAGGATAATTTGATTTATCTGGATGATTTTGTTCAGCTAAACTTTTATTCGCTTGTAAATGCCGAGGTGGACGATGATTCAATTAATACCTGGGCTGCATGGGCTGATGTAGAGGCAGACGGCTTGTTTGGCAGCGGAGTAAGCCTTTTTGACATATTATCTAAGGGTACTTTGAACACGGTTTTTAAGGAAGAGTCAAAAAACAATGACGGCAGTTACCGTTATGCGGCAGCAGTAACATATTTCTTTAAGTTCAAAAATGGATATATTCCTGGAATTGACTTTGATTATACTGGCTTTCAATTTACACATACAGACTGGATACAGCCATGGAACAAGGGAAAATATATAGAAGGAAACTATACTCCGGTAGCAATTACTCCGCTCCAGGCAGGTACCGTAATCTGGGAAAAAAAGAATGGTGAATCTACTGTAATGCCTGCTGATGAAGATGCTGCTGCTCCAGAAAGATATCTCGTAATTCCTGGCAATAAATTCCAGGTTGGAGATTCCGAGCTTACAAAACAAAATACAATAAGAATCTATGGAAAATTTGATGAAGAGGTAAATGGCTGCAATATCTTTTTTAGAAGCATTTGGTGGAAAGACTGGACTCTATCCGGTAAAGGGTGGATTCAAGGCAATCGTGATTTATGTAAACTACATGGTTATATTGATGTTCCTCTGGCAAATGAAAGTAATGAGCTTATTGCAGAGATTAATACGTATGGTCTGACATTTTTTGCCTGGTGGAGCCAGCAGCAGTATACAAAAATAGAAATTGTTGCAGCTCAAGAAAAGAAAGCTGATTCTGAGGTTTTGACAGATTTTTCATTGAATACTGATGATGGTGATTGGAAGACAAGTGTATTGGAGACTCCAATTATATTGGATGGTCATAAATATGCAAAGGCAGTTATTTCGGTAGATAAAATACTGGAAGGTTATACTGAACATAATGTAAATATTGATTTAGGTAGAGGTGATGTTGAATTGGATATAAGACCGAATATTACTGCACTAAAGAACTATGAGGTATATTGTGAATTACCAGAAAGTGGTGAAATAAGTTATCTGGGGTATGAATTTCGATGTAAAAATGAAGGCTCTGAATGGACTTATATTCCTAATGCAACAATTACCATTCATTCCCTTACACTTACAGATGAACTTCCTTCAAATGTATTATTCGGCTATGAAGATGAATAGATTGTCATGGGCTTATCTAATAAGTAGCGTTATGCTGAAACTTATTAGACACTCCATTTAGAAGGATACAGTTAAATTAATATTGATGCCGGAAAGAAGCAGAATCCGTAAAAGGGAATATGCTTTATCCTTTTCTGTAGTTTTTGAAGTTGACTCAAAAATATTGAAACTTTTATTAAAAGAAAGAGGGATGACGAAGCTCTTTGATAATGATGATTCAATATGAACTGCAGAAAAGTCTGCATCAATAATAAAGGAAAATGAAAGGGGGATAAGCAGAGTCTTTGAATAATCCTTTCTATAAAAATTCTTGCTGGATGCATCAAAAAAAAGAAAACTTGTATTTTTATAAACTTCAGTATTAATATTTGCAGAGAAGAGATAAATAAAATCAAGATTAAGCAGAAAATTTATGTTATTGTTGTGAGTTTTTATGCTTGTTCCAGTTCCCAGTGCTGACAAATCAATATTTCCTTTTCCCTGGAATGTATAATTAAGCATGGGTATGGCAATTGAAGAGAAATCAAAAGCATAAGAAGCGGTAGCGTAAAGGTATGAAAGCATAAATTTTATATCTAATTTTGAAGTGGGCAGGCTGTAATCGCTGCCTGTAAAAAAAGCCTTTAAGTTACCATCTGCTTTATATTCAGTCATTTTTGCATCACAGGAAAAATAATTAAATGACAGACTGAAATCATCATAAAGATTTATAAAAAATCCTCCTCCAAACGGCTTTTCTAATTGAACTTGAAAATCTAGAAATGAAACAGAAAAAGAGTTGTTCAGAAGAAGCGGGGTAAAGAATTTTATCCCTGCTTTCAGTTTATCAAAAGAAAACTGGGAAGCCAGATAGTATGAATAAAAATTTAAATCTGGAGAATAAATGGAAAAATTTTCAAAGGGAATATAGAGATTTTTATATTTCCCTAGAACATTATCATTGTAAAAAGAAAAATTGCCTTTTTCCAGGTCAAGGTTGAAAATCTCGCATAAGCCGTATGAATAATCATTATCGTTATTATAAAG
>JAIKYB010000220.1 GCA_024683675.1 Treponema sp. | reverse complement strand
CAGAATTCCTTTGTAATTTCAATTCCGCTCTTAATATCCTTTTCTGGAAGCTGATTTTCAAAGCCGGCAACAATAGTCTGGTAGAACATTGGGAAGCTTTTATCTGAAACAAATTTAATCTTTTCATTACCAGCTGCAAAGTCTGAAGTCATTACTGGAGCGCCTGAAATATTCAAAGGATTTTCTGTCTTGCCCTTTACTGCAAATACCTTGTAATTGTCTGGACTGGCAGTGTAAGCCCAACTTTCAAAGGCTTTTATAGCAGCTGCAGTAGACATTGTATTATAGTAAGAAGACTGAAGATAATTGCAGAAATTTTCTATTAATTCGGCATCAATAGTTTTTAATCTTTCAGGGAAGTATTCTGAAATTATATAAATATAATTTGCAATATAAGTAAGACTGCAATTGTAAATGCTGTCATAGTCAAACTTGTCAATCTTTCTCTTTACCTTAGCAAGAATAGCATCTGCCTTTTTGTTTTGCTTGAGCATTGCATAGCTTGCTGCCAGATAGAGGCCTTCATAATCTGTAGGTGTAAAGTTCTTTCTGTTAATATCATTTTCAAGCTTTTCTATATAGCTTGTTGTAATTATTTCAGCCTTAGTAAGAACATAAATAGCATAAGCTCTTTCATAAATACCTATACTTGAATCCTCTTTGTTAGTAGCAAGTTTTTTTACAGCATTTATAACATCACTATAGAAGGAGGCAGGAATATAGAAGTTTTTGTTTCTTGCATCTGTCAGGAATTCTGCAACATAAAGAGTAATAAATGGATAAGACTCACTTTCATTTGTCCAGTAACCAATATTTCCATCAGCCTTCTTCCTAGACTGCAAAATATCAATTGTGGACTCAACCATTTTTTCTGCATCCTTTCTTGTTTTTCCTGCGGCTGTGACAAAATCTTCATATAAATAAGGATAAGTCTGACTTGTTATCTGTTCAGAACAGCCATAAGGGTATTTTTCAAGATAGAAGCGTAAGCCTTCCATAAAGGCTGCCGGAATATTTGCGACCGAAGCACTTCTCTTTGCATATTCTTCATAGGTTGGATGATTTACATCTACTACAGCTTCCTTTTTATCTGTGCTGCCAGAGCTAATCCAAATTTGGTAAGGCATTGTAGGTCTTACACTTAAGCTTGAAGTAAATTTAGAGCTTTCGCTGTCATCACTTGCAGTAAAGGTAATTTCGCCGGAGCCCAGTTCATTCTTTGCCTTAAAACGCAGATTTACTGTGGCATCCTTTCCTTCAGAAATCTTAAGAGTCTGATTTTTATTGCCCAGCAATTCAAGATGTTTGTTTGTATCTATTTTTAGGGTAACAGCTTTGTCAGAACCGCTTCCCTTATGATTATTTGTAACAGTAACAGAAACATCAAATTCATCACCAGGACTTGCTGTTGTTGGTGTGTTTGGCGAGATAATAAAGGTATTTCTTGCCTTTGTTGTAGTTTGGGCTGCTCCAATAGTTTTATTTGAAACAGCCACTGCCATAACCCGAAGACTTCCATTAAAGTAATCTGGAACATGGTAGGTCAGTTCATGCTCACTTGAGTCTGTATCAAGTATTCCAGACCAGAAAACTACCGGTTTATTTTGCTTTCGCTTGAAAGGATTTAAGTTGCGGCTTAATTCATCCATTCCGGCTCCACCTCCGGTAGCCGCAATAGTCTGCAAAATCTCGTATTCTGGAAGTACAAGGTCAAGAATCTGGGTAGTAGAAACTTCAAGGGCCCTTTTCTTAAAGAATTCTGCCAGTGGATTTGGCATAGAATAACCGGCAACCTGAAGAATTCCTTCATCAACTGCGTAAACTACAATTTTACCCTTATCAGAAGATGAATAATTGATTTTAAGGTCTGTTCCGGATTTTACTTCTTCTGGAACCGTCAACTTGATTTTATTTGTTCTGTTTTCCTTATCAATAGAGAAAGGAATTGCTCCATAAGAGAATGGACTCATAAAGATTTCATCAGAATCGGCAGCTCTACTGAACATTACGTTTATATAACCATTTCCTTCCATGCCCTCTGGAATCTGAATAGTCTGTTCTGTTGAAAGATTTTTTGTAGAGAACCATTTACTTGCGTAAACCTTGTCTCGTTCAACAGTAATAAGACCGGCTCCCGCATAAGGTGCTTTTATAAAGATTTTTGCAGTCTGACCAGCCTTTAAATCAGCTGATTCAAGACGGAGCTCAAGCTCTGCTGTACGGGAAAGGCTTCTTGTAACGTTTTGTGTTCCCGCAACAGAGTAGGTAAAGCTGTTGAATACAAGTTCAGAATCATCAAGAAGGGAAACCTTGTATTCTCCACCATTTTCTGTTGGCAGGAAGTATTCAAAACCATCCTTGCTGATATCAATTTTTTTAGAATCAAGAGGATAAGTCTTTTTTACAGACTGATATTTATACTGTCCGTTGTATTGCTTTACAAGAGTTGAAACATACTTAATTTCTTCTATTTTAAGAGTAATATCCTTTACTTCGGTTCTTTCCAGATTCTGATCAATGGCAATAAAGTCAATTTTGCGTACCGAATCTCTGGAAATATAAGAAAGAGAACCGTCTGCCTTGTAACCGATAATATATTTTAGAGGAGAAACATAAGTTCTTGCTGTATGAGAAACGCTTCTTCCTCCTCCTTTTACAAAGCCTTCTGCATAGAAATCAAGACAGTAGGTGGCCTTTTCAAACTTTTCTGTATTAAGATTAAAGCTTGCTTCTCCATTTTCGTCACTAGTCTGACTGCCCAGAAATTCTTCAAAGGATTTTCCCTTGTAATATGGGTCTGTAAAACTGTAGTTTGCATAACGTCGCAGACTAGGGAAGCCTGGTGT
>JAIKYB010000205.1 GCA_024683675.1 Treponema sp. | reverse complement strand
AGTATAAGATCTGTAAAAATCAGAGGGATTGAAGCGGCTATAGTAAGAACACACATGGCCAGAAAATATCTGATTAAGAGACTGAAAGGAATAAGACTTCCAAAAATAAGATTTGCTATTGTAAGTAAAAGGACAAAGATAATCTGCTCTGCAAAAATGTAAAGCAGGGAATGCCAGAACTTTACTTTAAGAATAGTCTCAAAGGTCACCGGCATTGCTTTAAGATTCGAAAGGGATTTACCTTCTCGGGAAAAGGCTGTACAGGCAACATTTGAAGAAGTTCCGCTAAAATACATAATTCCTGAAATTGCTATACTTGCATAGAAGAAAATATTATTCAGCTTTTCAGGGGACGTTTGAAGGTAGGTCGACCTGGCAGCGGAAACTAAGGCGCCTAAGCCCCCTTCAGGCCCATCTACAATAAATGGAACAGATGTTGAAATTATGAGAATTGCAGGGAAGAGAAAAACCATAAGCGGCCCGTTTGCAAAAAAGGCAGGTTCTCTTAAAACTGTTCTTACATCGCGAATAAGAAGAGACTTAAAGGCCGAATTAATTCTGCTTTCTTTTATAACCGCTTCGGCCTTTTCCTTTGAAAGCTTTTTGGATTTTACATCTGAAAAACCGGCAAGAGTTTTTGCGTAAAAAGAACCCAAAACAGGAAGAAGGCCAAAAATCACAAGGGCAGAAATAGCCAGCAGAATCAACACAGGAAGGACTTTTCCATCAAGAGCCGAACCGCAAAAATGAATAAAAGGGATTTTATCCACAGCAGCAGACAAACGCAGGGCAAGGGGCATTGTCATGGTTGAGGTTGATGAAAAGTCCATTGTTGCGCTGGAAAATCCGGTTAAAAAGCCATAAGAGGCTGCAAAAATTATAATGAGAAAGCTTGCAATTCCTGTAAGCACTGATTTTTTTCGCAAAAAAGGAAAGAGGAGAAGCAGACCTATTAAAAGAATGTAAATTACTGCAAGTATAAGGGAAGAAAAGGCCAGGAAAACTGAAATAAGTCCAATATAAAAAAGAGGATTTACCAGCAGACCAAGCTTGAGCCCATATACAATAGAAAAAATCGCAAAAATCAGACCGGAAAAAAGGGCATCTGTTATAAAGGACATAAAGAATTTAGCACGAAAGATATCCTTTATGCTAAGAGGCATTGCAAAAAACTGGTCATCACCAGCTCCGCTGTAGTAATTTGTTGCAACAGAAGTAAAACCAAAAAAGAGGATTGCACAGGAAGAAATCAGGATTGCTACAGACGGCATATTCTGAATTTTTTCCACAGCCTCAAGGGTGTTATACATTCCAAAAGCCATGGAAAGGAACATGGCTATAAAAACTACAGAAATATAAATTGCTACGAGAATTAAAAGGATATTTTTTATAATGGCTTTCGGACCTTTTTTAAAGCCTTCAAAAAAAGCCCCCGGCGCATACATATTTTTCAAATAGATTTTAAGAAGCTTCCAGAACATTAATTCTCTCCTATTAAGCGCAGGAAAATATCTTCCAAAGATTCATTTTCACTTCCGTGTTCTTTTCTGAGCTCATCCAGGCTGCCGCTAAAAACAAGGCAACCTTTCTTAATAATGCCTATTCGGTCACAAAGCTTTTCTGCAACCTCCATTACATGAGTCGAAAAGAAAACACTTTTTCCGGTAGAAGCCCGTTCCCTCATCAACTCCTTGATTTTAAATGCGGCCTCAGGATCCAGTCCAACCATAGGCTCATCCAAAATCCAGTTCTGAGGATCTGTAATTAGGCTTGCTATTAAAAAGAGCTTTTGCTTCATTCCGTGACTAAAAGAAGAAATACGGTTTCCAACTACCTCGGTCATTCCAAAGCGTTCGCAATAATCTTCTATACGCCTAGTTCTTTCTTCTTTTGGGATTTTATATATATCGCAGATAAAATTCAGATATTCAATTGCCTTAAGACGGGAAAAAGTTTCCGGATTATCCGGAACAAAGGCGAACTGACGCTTTGCGGCAAGGGGCCTTTCTTTTATAGAAAT
>JAIKYB010000190.1 GCA_024683675.1 Treponema sp. | reverse complement strand
TGGATATGAGCTCAATCTTAACGATATGAAGTCAGAGGATATTGCAGCTGTTAAGGCACAAATCGAACTTTACAAGCAGTATCGTAAGACATTGCAGTTTGGCGATTTCTATCGCCACAGAGCGGACAACATTTATCAGTGGAGCATCGTTGATAAGGACAAATCTACATCTGTTTCAATGCTTATGCAGCGAGAAATCGTAGCAGGAGACCAGTACTTGAAGCTTGAGATGGCTGGCCTTGATCCACAGACAAAGTACCACTTCTTTGGACGCAAGCTTGAATATAACGTAAAGGGATTTGGCGATTTGGTAAATACAGTTTCTCCAATCCATATTAAGCAGGATTCACTTGTACATAATCTTGTTGCGAAGTTTGTAAAGATGCCTGGTGAAATAGAAGATTATGTGGCTTATGGAAACACACTTAATTCCAACGGAGTTAAGCTTGTACAAAGCTTCGTAGGTACCGGCTTCCATGAAGAAGTTCGCTACTTCCCAGACTTCGGAGCCCGCCTCTACTTCGTGGAAAAAGACGAATAGCTGTATGGTAAATAAAAAGGACCTGGTATGATATCAATGTCATTAAGTTAACATTGCGGTGGAGGCTAAAATGAAGAAAACGAGATTGGAGCGATATGCTTCGATCTCGTTTTTTCCTTTTTTAGACATTAAAAGAAGACAGATTGTATATCTGCCTAAATAACATTTTTAACTTTTCATTTTTATGCTACTCTATATAAGAAACCACGAAATACTTTTGCTGTGAGGTTTCTTTCTCGGTGCCTTCCAGTTCTAATTGGAATTGTATTTCTTGCAATAATGGTTTCTAAATTAGGTGATGTTGTTTTCCCTCTGAAGAATTGTCTGCACATATGAGCGGCAACCGAAAAGTTGGCTTTATATGTATATTTTCTTTGCTTTTTTTCAATGACTACGTGCGAAGTGATCATTTCTGCAAAGTTATACATAATCAGATGAGCATAAATTTCCTGATGGATACACATCACCTTTTTTGAATGAAAATCAAGCATTCCTATGGTGTACTTTAAATCTCTAAATGATGTTTCTATCCCCCAACGAGAGTTATATAATTCTTTGAGCTTCTCTGGTATATAATTATTTTTATCTAAATTTGTAAGAACCGTTTCATAAAGATTTTCAGTTACTTTAAATCGTACAATTCTAAAGTTTAACTCAAAGAATTGAGCATCTTCATGTTTTTTTAGTTTTAATGGCAGATAATCGAATGGAGTCGAATGCGGGATGAGTTTATAGTGATTTCTATCCGTAGCAAATAGCTTCTTCATTTCATTCGTCTGCTTACGTGTAAGCTTCATATGTATGTCGACATCGAACTCAGGAGTGTCCGGTAAATCTAAACCATTTTTAATTCCTTTTATCCCATCTCTAATTCGAATAAGAAAAAACCATCCTTTTTCCTGTATATGCGCCATGTTGTTATAGGATTCATAGCCTCTGTCAGCTATTACTAATGCTTTATGAATTGGAGATTTATCTATCATTTCCTGTAATGCAGAATGTTCATTGGTGTTCATTTTTCCTTGGATAATAACATCTGTATACAGATGATTCTCCAGATTGTATAGTGCGTTTAGATGAAGAAGATTGTATGGTTTCTGGCCATTAGAGCCCGTATGATAAGAACTTGAATCATCAGAATTGATTGGTATTTGAATATCAGAACCATCAACTGCAAGAAGTACTAAATCTTTATCATTTTTACTTATCAATTTTGAAGTAAAGCCTTCAAAAATACTCTTAAAGGCGTCTATCTTAATTTTTTGTCGTTGTTGGACAAAAGCAGATGCCGACGGCAAAGATTCAGAATCCTGGAAAAAATCTATTAGTTCATTTGTAATACTCTTGCTTTCCATTCCAATGATGGCCTTGATAATTTTTGAAAATGAAAGTTTTCTATTTCTTGTGAAATCAGTTTTTGCATTATTAACATAGTCAGTATAATTTTCAGAAGTAGCTTCAATTGCCGAAAATAAGAGCTTTTTAACATGTTTTGGTTTCATATGTGACCTCCTTGCAATCAAGTTTTTTCCTTAATTACAAGGGCCGCTTTCGCTACCTTAAAATCATCAGTAGCGAAAGCGGCCACATATTTTTAGACTCATGTCAACCCCTATAAAAAAAGACCCCTATACCATTTCTGATATAGAGATCTTGAATTTGTCATCTTAACTTAATGACATTGGGTATGATATGTACCCTCTTTACTGGACAATAAAAAGTTCAGTAAGGAGGGTTA
>JAIKYB010000181.1 GCA_024683675.1 Treponema sp. | reverse complement strand
TGGCCGTGAAAATCCTCTTTTTGAAAAAATTCTGGCTGATTTTATTGCCTATTATGAAGAGCATTGTGCTATAAAAACTGCTCCTTATGCCGGAGTTGTTGATTGTATAAAGGCTCTTCGTGCAGCCGGTATAAAAATAGCCGTAAATACCAACAAGGTAGAAGCTGCCGCTATTGCTCTTTGTGATGATTATTTCCCGGGTCTTTTTGACCTGATTTCTGGCAGCCGTCCTGGAATGCCTCCAAAGCCAGCCCCAGACGGAATCTATGAAATCTTAGAACGTGCCAAGATGGACGGAAAATCTGAAGGTCAGAAGGCAGTTTTTATTGGAGATTCAGATGTAGATATGCAGACTGGAAGTAATGCCGGCCTTGATGTAATCGGCGTAGACTGGGGCTTCCGCGGTCGCGACTTCTTAAAGGAGCATGGTGCTCAGGTCATTATGATGACTGCAGCAGAGCTTTCTGAATATCTGACAAAATAAACCTATGTTATAAATAGGCTTTTACTGACAAACTTTTTTTTATATGTTATATTTCCCTCGTGTATTTCAATGGAAGCAGGTGCAAGGCCTGAGCTGAATGCGCAACGGTATGCAGAGCGGTGGTTGAGCTTGCCGAAACCACCATTCAGACTCTTACAACCACTGGAACCATTCGGTTCTGGGAAGGTTTGTTCTGAATTACTGCGAGCCCGGAAACTTTGGTACGCGCCTTTCGTATGAAAGGATATCTCATCTTTTGGAAAGTGCGCAAGTTCGCTTTCCGGGTAGGAAATAATGAAAAATTTAAAATTTTCTCGTTTGTTTGCAGCGGTAACCTTCGTTGCAATTTTGGCATTGGCTGGATGTAAACAGCCGGAAGATACAAGTGTTAGCTCTTTAATCGGCACTTGGGTAGAAGCATCTACTTATGGAAACAGCTACTACAAAATTACCTCAACCACATTTGAAAACTATGGCGATACTTATGAAAGTTATGCCGGCAATGCTCTGACAGTGGTTGAAGATACAGAAGATTCTGGAAGAATCTTTATTAAATATACAAAATCTTATGAATCTACAAATACACAACCAACTGGTGATGATGCAGCTACCTGGACATATTCTCCTGCAAATCCAGCTTGGGGTACAGCAGAATCTTGGTATCGTTATTCTACAACTGCCCCAGATGTAGGTAAATGGTATGCAATCAGCTATAAAGATTTAACTGCAAATTCTATTAAAATTTCTGGAGCAGCTGGAACAAAAACTTCTTGTGACACACTCGAAGAAGCTAAAACAGAGTTTACAGTAGATAATGGCTACTTCAGCTACTATTCTGCTTGCGCAAAGCAGTAATGCAGGAGTTTGAGTTTTAGTCTTATCTTGACTTTCTTTTGAAATATGTTATATTAAAAAGAAAGGGCACCCGCAACACGCGTCATGCCCCACAAGATTTATTAGTCTAACATTCCGTCAGACTATGCCCATCCTGTACCGGACAATTGACACAGGGTGGGCTATTTTTTTATTCGCTTTCCTTTTTTTCGTCTACGAAGAAGGCGCTGAATAATGTCGATGATGATCTTAACTGTTTCTAGCAACAGGCTAAGAAGTTCATACAAACTCATAGCAGCCTCCCAAATCAGTTATTCCAATCATTAGACTGGTTGAATTGGAGGCAATCCGCCCATGTCACGGGTGCAGAAATATTGTACTATATGCATGTATTGAAGTCAACTTTTAAAATAAAAGTAGTATTTATTATAGGTTTGTTTTTCTCCTCCTTTGCCTTTCCCCAGGAAGCCCAAATTACCCTGCCGGAAGTTACAACTTACATTCCTTCTTCTGTAGAACAGAAGCTGGTAATTACAGCCCAAGAGATTGAGGAAGCGCATTACGAAAATATGAGCCAGCTGGTAGAGGGAAGCGGAATTCAGATGCTTTCTTATGGCCCCTACGGACTTGAAAGCAAGGCCAGTCTTCGTGGTTTTACCGACGAAACAGTGCGGGTTGTGATTGATGGGATTTGCGTCAACAATGCCCAGTACGGAACCTTTGATCTTTCTTCTATAAATCTGCATGCAGTTGATCGTGTTGAGATTGTAAAAGGCGGCTTTACCGAAGGCGTAGAGGACGAAGGTTCAGTGGGCGGTGTTATCTATATCACTATGAAAAAACAGGAGCTTAAAAACTCTCTGACGGCAGATACCGCCCTAAAGACTTTTTTTAATCCCAAGATGCCTTTAGATTCAGTGTTTCAAAAGCTTGCTTATCAGGGGCGCTTGGGAGACAGCACTTTTATAAATACCAGCGGAACTTTTAATTATGCGGCAAACCAGTATCTATATAAAGTAGATAAGCGTTCTTCTTTATTAGACGGTCCATTTGGTGCGGCTCTTACAATTGGTAAAGACGGCGCTTTATATCAGGGAAAGGAAGGCAGCTGGAAAACCGAAGAAAACGCCAGAGTGATTGATGGACACGCAAATGCAAATCTTACTCACTATTTTGCCGGCGGAAATTATTTTTCAATCAGTGATATTTATTATGCGGGACATAAAAATACCCCGGGGCCTGTAAATTCAACAAATCCGGGGCTTCAGCGGGATTATAATAATAATCTTACTTTTTCATTGTGGAACCCGGCTATGGCCGGCGGCCTTTTTAATCTAAAAAACAGTCTGGCCTGGCTTTGCAATAATCGTTTTTATAAAGACAGTCTTGGGCAGGAAAATAGCAGTCATTATATAAATACCCTAAAATATACCGGCACAGCAGATTTTACATCACTTTTAGGTGGCCGCCTGCGTCAGCTATTGGGTTGGACTGCAGATTTTACAAACCTAGATTCTTCAAATGACGGAAATCATATTCAGCTTTCTGGAGTTGTAAAAGAAACTACAAAATATGCACTGGGCGGCGGATGGTCAATCAGCCTGCCAATGGCAGCAAAGTTTTGTATAAATGATGATAAGGAAAATTTTGCCTTTGTTCCAAAAGCAGGGGCTGCCTGGGAAAGCTCTTCCCGTTTGTGGCGAATTTCGGCAGACCTTTACCGCATGGTTCAGTTTCCAAATATGGATGACCTTTTCTGGGTGGGTGGCGGCTTTTATGGAAATCCGGATTTAAAGCCGGAAAGTGGATGGGGGGCTGATCTTGTAGCAAGTTTTAATGGTTTGTCAGTCGGCTCAAACACTTTTAATGCAAGTCTTTCTATTTTTTCTGATTATTATAAGGATAAAATAAGATGGGGGAATGGTACAACAGAAAATCTTTCTTCTGCATTTTATCTTGGCCTTGATTTTTCTGCCGCTGCCAGCCTTGCCTCTGGTTTTGTGGACATAAAGCTGAATGGCGAATATCTTTATAATCGTCTTTTGGATTCAAACAAGTACACTTATGGAAAGCGCATTATGTGGACCCCGGACTTTGTCTGTTCATCACTTGTGGGCTTAAATTTTGAGACTGTAAACATTTCCTTTTCTGCAAATTACACAGGCCTCCGCTATACAGATAACATGAATCTTTATTATCTTAATCCTTATCTGCTTTTAAATATTCTTGTAGAAGGCTCTTTTATGGTTCATAAGACCAGCTGGACACCTTACCTAAAGGCAGACAATATTTTGAACTGGCAGTACCAGTCTGTAGATGGATATTCAATGCCTGGAATTTCGCTTACAATCGGTCTTCGTTCCAAATTTTTCTGATTTGTTGTGCAAGACCTTGTTTTTGAGTATAATCAATCCACTATGCCTGGTTTTTATGATTATTATGATGTGGCTGTTGTTGGTGCCGGCCACGCAGGAATTGAAGCGGGACTTGCCTGTGCCCGTATGGGATTAAAAACTGTACTGATTACCCAGACTCCAGATGCCATTGCCCGAATGAGCTGTAATCCTTCTATTGGTGGAATTGCAAAGGGAAATATTGTACGCGAAATTGACGCCTTGGGCGGCCAGATGGCAAAACTGATTGATAAGTCCATGATTCAGTTCCGTATGCTGAACAAGAGTAGGGGGCCTGCAGTTCAGGCTCCTCGTTCCCAGGCAGATAAAATTACCTATTCCCAGCTGGCCAGAAAGATTTGTGAAACAACTCCAAATCTTTACACCCTTATGGACACTGTAATTGATATCCTTACTACAGCCAGCTCTACCCCTCTGCCTCCAAATAGTGACTCTTCTGCAGAAAAGGGTACAATCCCTGGTGAAAGCCGCAATGCCGGCCAGACTGCCGCTTCAAAAAGTGGAATGCGCCAGAAGGTTACCGGACTTGTTACAGAGCGGTGCCGAATAATACCCGTCCGCTCTGAAGTTCTTACTACCGGAACCTTCCTGGGGGGCCGTATTTTCATTGGTGAATATGATGCGCCTTGCGGACGTGTAGGGGAACCTGCCGCTTACGGACTTACAGAAAGCTTGCACAGACTTGGCTTTACCACT
>JAIKYB010000163.1 GCA_024683675.1 Treponema sp. | reverse complement strand
GGAAAAATCATCATAACCACTTAAAACAACAATACCAGGCTTATTTTCCAGGCTGGCTATATTTTTCATAAGCTCTACCCCGTCCATAACAGGCATACGGATATCTGTTATTAAAAGAGCTGGCTTTTTTTCACGACAAAGTTGAAGGGCTTCTTCACCATTTTTGGCTTCTATAATATCAAGGGGAATATCTAAATTTTCCAGGAGAATTTTCTTAAGTCCCGCCCGGATTAATTTTTCATCATCTGCTAAAACTATGGTAATCATAATTGCTCTCCATCTAAATCCTTGTAATGCAGAGGAACTGGTATTTTTATTAAAGTTCCCTCTCCTTCACGACTTTCAATTTTCATGCGGTAATCCTTTCCATAAAAAGAAGATAAGCGCTGCTGTATATTTTTGAGTCCTATACTTCCGCTGGAATCCCGCTCATAGGTATCATCAGCAAGATAAGTTTCCAGTTCTGCAAGCTTTTCCCCAGGAATTCCCGGACCAAAGTCGCGGACACATAACCAGATACGGTCTCCTTCCGGTCCTTCTTCCGTATAAACCCGAATTACGGCATCTTTTCCTAAAGGTTCAATTGCATAGAAAAAAGCATTTTCTACCAGAGGCTGAAGACTCATCTTTGTAATTACGACATTTTTATATCGGGCTTCTATTTCTGTTTCCAGTGAAATTACATAATCATTTCGAATATTTAAAAGTGAAATATAAGAGCGGATATATTCCACCTCCTGCTCCAAAGTTACCTCGTGGACTCTCCAGCGCAGGCAGTAGTGCATAAGCTTGCCCAGAACACTTATGCTTTCTTCTACATCACTTTCGCCGGCTATTACAGCCTGCATTTTTATTGTTTCCAGGGCATTGTAAAGGAAGTGGGCATTTATCTGATTTTGCATTGCCTTCATTTCTGTGTCGGCAATAAGCTGTTGTTCATGTTTAATTTCTTCTATTTGATTGCGAAGCTGCTCTACCATTTTATTAAAGGTTTGCTGGGCTTCAGTTACTTCATCATGACCGGTTACATCTATACTTGCAGAAAGATTTCCCTTTTGAACCTGACGCATTGCACCTATCAGCTTATAAACTCGACCCATAAGGCGGGCAGTAAGATAGCGCACCAGGAAATAAAGCAGGAAAACGGTAATGATTAAACCTGCCAGAATGCCGGATTGTAATATAAGAAGTTCCCGGGAAATACCCTGTGAAGAGCAAGTGTGAAGGAGGATTATATCCATGTCCGGTATGCGAATCCAGCTGGAATAACGGGCATCGTTTTTGTCGTGAAGAACCATTTTTCCAGAGGGCATTAACTCTCCATGAACTCTATGATAAACCTCTTTATATAACTGATTTACATGATTTTCTGAAAGCGGGCGCTGGGCTTTTTCTATTAACGTATTTGTAAGAGGAATAAGCTCTTTCTGATTTGTCTGAGGATTTACTACTTCCCGGAAAACGTAATCATTATTAAAAGAATTTATTGTTTTAAAAAGGAAAGGGAAAAAGTCGCTGGTTTTCATTGCTATCTGAATATAGCCAATTTCATGATGATTTTTTACCATGCGGCGGGTTGTACAAACCGACTCGAATTTCAGGGAACCCAGGTTACCAAGATAATCTGCAGTATAGCCATATTCCCAGCGATTTAGAGAAGCTAAATCTGTTCGTGAACTGTTCATAAAGATTGGCCAGCGTTCCGGAACAAGAGGATTATCGCTAAAAACCCTGAGTCCGTAAATATTTGGAACTGTTTCAAGTGTTCTTTCAAGCATGGTTGTTTCAGAAATCATTGTTTCTATGATTTCTTCTTCGTTGCTGCGCTCTGGGATTGTAAAGAAAAGTGTAAGCGCACCATTGCTGTTTACAAGCTGTTCAAAAAGGCTGAAGGATTCTATATTTTTCGTTACTGTATCATAATTTTCTAAAACCAGACCTTCACTACTGGCTTCAAGCTCTTCTACACGGGAATTTCTGATTAATCCCATTGCAGTAATTACGATTATAAAAAGTGGAATTACGACAATACCGGTGTAGGCAAAAACTAATTTTTGGGAAAAGTTCATCCTGCTCATTTTATATGATAAACCTCTGATTGTCGAATTTTGGGGGGCGTTACGGGGGTGATAATAGGTAAAGCTAAAAAATGCTAACGCATTTTTTTTAACGCTTTGCTATAAAACACCGGCCGCCAGCGGCCTTACACACCCCCGTAGAGGGGGTAGCGGAAGACCCCGGTAGCAAGCATTAGCTTGCGGAAGGAGGCTGGAGCGAGGGGGAGACTTCCCCCTCCTCATAATTATTAATTACATACCTAACTTTTTCTTGTTGATATTCATCAATTCTGTCTGAGCAGCAATAACCTTATCGATACCCTTATCTTTCTTGTACTGGTTGAATTCAGCTACAATGCTGTCGAACTCACTTTCTGTTTCAGCACGAATGAGCTGTGGAAGAACCTTACCCCAGCGGCGCTGGATGTCTTCATAAATCAGCTGTTCGTCTGAACCAACTGGAAGTGTAAGTCCGTCGTAAGCTGCATAAGAATGTACATATGGACGTGTCCAGAGCTGTGGCTGTGCTAAAGATGGAGCATAATCTGTTCCGAACTGTGCCTGCCAAGCTGTATCCATAAGCATCCAGTATGTGTACTGTACACCAATGTCTGTTTCCTGCTTGTTCTTGTCGCTCTTATCAAGTTCAGCAACTTCTGGAGTAAGCTTTGGAACTCCGTTTACCATTGTGTAGGTTTCACCTTCGATACCGAAGTTTGTATCCATCTGTCCTTCTTCTGAAATAAGATATGTAAGGAACTGAATAGCACGAGCTGGATCTTTACAGTTCTTTGAAACCAAAGTTACTGTCCAACCTGCAATTCCACCACCAGCAAGAACTGGATCGTCACCCTTTGAATTCTTTGGTCCTTCTACAGCAATGTAGATAGAGTTTGGATCACGGGCATAAAGGGCATTCTGTGGAGCCTGCATATCCCAGTTCTGGTAAAGCATACAGAAGTAACGTCCCTGGGCAGCCTTTTCTTCTATCTGGCTTCTCTTATCTACGAATACGTCTGTGACGAAGAGGCCTTCTTCGTGAGCCTGGCGGAACATTTTCATCCAGCGGATATACTCTGGATCATCTGTAAGTCCAAGATCAGCATTTACAAACTTGCCGTCTTTTTCTGGAGCAATTGCAAGGAAGTGAGCGAGGTAGCCCTGGAGCTGAGAACAACCTGTATCACCAAATTCATTTGTTCCAAATGGAATAAGTGACTGTCCGTTTACTGTTGGGAACTTCTTCTTTGCTTCACGAAGTGCATTCAAGAATCCCTCTGGAGTTGTCATATCTGGGCTTCCAATTGCTTCGTACATATCTTTACGTACAAGGAAGGTTTCGTTTGAAGTAAGTTTTCCTGCATACTTTTCATAGGCAGTTGATGTGAATGATGCGTTTGGATAACCATAAATGTGTCCGTTATCCTGGCGGTACCAGCCTACTTTTGCTGGGTCAGCTGCCTGGTAGAAGTATGGATCATACTTGTCTGCAAGTTCATCTAATGAATACAGAAGATCTGCATCAATCATCATAGGAATCTGTCCTTCCCACCAGCCAAGGGTGATTAAGTCTGGAAGAGCATCTCCGGCGATCATAGCATTAAGCTTTTCTGCTTCGTTTCCAGCAGGTACGATAAAGTTTACATCTACACCAGTTTTTTCTGTGATGTACTTTGAAACCTTTGAATCGCCCCAATGACGAGCGAACCAGCTGAAATTGATATACCAGTCAAATTTGATTGGTTTATCGGCATTTGCCTTCCAACCTGGCTGGTCTGCTGAGACCTTTGAGCCTGTTGTTGAGGCAGCTTCTTTCTTGCTGCAGCCTACGAAAGACATTGCAGCAGCCATAGCAAGTCCTAATGCTACTACTTTAATTTTTTTCATATTTATTTCCTCCTATAAATATGTGCAAGGCCGCCCGGTAATAACCGGCTTACACCGGCCCAAATTTTGTTTATTAGTGGTGCAAAAAGCTACGCTTTTTGTTCAATCCACACGCTCGTAAAATCCTGCGCCACTGCTCGGATTTTGTTCAATAGTGGTAAAAAAAGCTTCGCTTTTTTTGCTATTCACACGCTCACAAAATCCTCCGACTCGGCTCGGATTTTGTTTGATGGCGGTACAAAAAGCTGCGCTTTTTGTTCGATTTACGCGCTCACAAAATCCTCCGACTCGGCTCGGATTTTGTTCGCTAACCTTTTATAGACCCAATCAACATTCCCTTTACGAAGTATTTCTGCAGGAATGGGTAGACGCACATGATTGGGAAGGTGGTTACAACCATGGTTGCAAGTCTTACCGACTGTGAGCTTACCTGCTGGGCAGAAACACCAGCCGGCATGGCAACTACAGCTTTGGAAGCAGAGGCAGAAGCTACAACTCTATACAGGTAGGTTTGGATTGGTTGCAGCTCAGCG
Organism: Treponema sp.; assembly: GCA_024683675.1. Taxonomy (GTDB): domain Bacteria; phylum Spirochaetota; class Spirochaetia; order Treponematales; family Treponemataceae; genus Treponema_D. The sequence goes on along the minus strand of JAIKYB010000163.1, from coordinate 1,436 downwards.
TCATTGATGTACATTACTCCGGCGAAGTAATCGTTCCAATGACCAACTCCGTTGAACAAAGCTATAGTTGCTACTACAGGCATGGATAAAGGGAGTATTATTTTTATAAATATCACCATGTCATTCGCACCATCGAGCTTGGCAGATTCCTCTAGGCCCGCAGGCATTCCGCGGAAGAAAGACATGAAGATAATCATGTTGTAAAAGTTGAATAAACTTGGGATGATGTAAACCAGGAAGTTGTTATACAAGCCAAGGTTCTTCAACGTAATAAAGTATGGAATAAGACCGCCACCAAAGAACATTGTGATTGTTCCTATGATGTTATAGATTCTGTTTCCCATAATATGTTTCTTTGAAAAAGCGTATCCAACCATTGCTGTAAAGAAAACGCTTGTTACTGTACCAATAAGGGTTCTTAAAACAGTTACCATAAAGGCACGGATAATTGTTTTATCCTGGAAAACTGTCTTATAACTTTCAATGCTGAACTTTCTTGGCAGCCAGTAAATACCACCGCGAAGTGCATCACTAGAATCATTGAATGAAATGATTACTGTGTACCAGACTGGATATAATGCGATAAAACAAATCAGAACCATTATTAATGTGATTATGTAATCGCCTGCTGTAAGTCTATTTAATTTTGAATGTGCCATTTTTCTTACCTCGTTTTCCTAGAACAATGAAGTATCGTTCAGCTTCTTTGTAACCTGATTTGCTATAAACAAGAGGATGAAGGCAATCACCGACTTGAATAAACCAATTGCCGATGCATAGGAATATCTCATACCACGCATAGCTGTCTGATATACGAAGATATCAATTACATTACTTCTAGGTGCATTAAGCGGATTGTTCAAAACCAGAATCTGGTCGAAGTTTGAGTTCAAAAGTCCGCCGACAGCAAGAATAAACATAATTGTTACCGTAGGGGCAATTGAAGGCAGAGTGATTGTCCATACCTGCTTCCAGCGGCTTGCTCCGTCTACCTTTGCTGCCTCATACATTTCCTGGTCAATTCCAGAAATAGCGGCCAGGTAAATAATTGCTGACCAGCCCAATTCCTTCCACAAATCAGAAATTACTGTGATTCCCCAGAAATACTTTGGATAAGCCAGGAAAGGAACGCCTTCTTTAAAAAGTCCCATCTTAATAAGGATTTCGTTGAAAAGACCGCCTTCCCCAAGCCAGGTAGTAAGAATGCCACCAAGAACGACCCAGGAAAGGAAGTGTGGCATGTAAGTAATAGTCTGAACAACTTTTTTAAATCTCAGATTTTTAACTTCGTTGAGGAGTAATGCAAAAATTATAGGCAGAGTAAAATTGAAAATCAGTTTAAGAATACTGATTCCCAAGGTGTTTACCATGACATTTACAAATTCATCATCCTTGAAGAAAGCCAGGAAGTGCTGGAAACCATGATTCGTAGCCCA
>JAIKYB010000156.1 GCA_024683675.1 Treponema sp. | reverse complement strand
TTTAATACCACTTTCCCTCAGATGAAAAAGTCTGATGTAAATGGTCCAAATGAACTTCCACTTTTTACATATCTAAAAGCTCAGAAGGGCTTTGAAGGTTTTGACAACCATGAACTTAAGGGCGTGCTTGAAGATATGTTTAATAAAGCAGATCCAGATTGGGCTAAAAAAGCTGATATCAAATGGAACTTTACAAAGTTTATAATTGACCGCCAGGGAAATGTTGTAGCCCGCTTTGAACCTACAGCTGATATGGCTAAGGTTGAAGACTGTATTAAGGCTTTGTTGTAAATTTGATATTTAAATGACTATAAAGGCTAACTGCGATATAATGTTTCTATGTAGAGAGGCATAATTGCAGTTAGTCAGTGAAAAAGAATTTAAAAAAAGAACTTTATCCTCCACACAAATAATTGTTCTGGGTTTTCTTGGGGCAATTCTAGTCGGAAGCCTGCTTTTAATGATTCCCGCCGCAAGTGCAGAAGGTATCAAAACTGATTTTCTGACAGCACTTTTTACCGCGACAACTTCTATTTGTGTTACCGGCCTTGTAGTGGTAGATACCTTTTCTCATTGGTCTTTCTTTGGCCAGATAATCATCCTCTTATTAATTCAAATTGGTGGTTTTGGAGTAATCACAATTTATTCTGCCCTTATGATGCTTTTAAAAAGGAATTTTTCCCTGCGGACAAGGCTTTTAATCCAGGACTATTACAATCTTGATTCAATTGAAGGACTTATCCGCTTTTTGATTAAGGTGATTAAGGGCTCTTTTCTGGTGGAAGGGCTTGGTGCTATTTTATATTGCCTGATTTTTATTCCCCGCTTTGGCTTTTTGAAGGGGCTTTGGGTTTCTATTTTTAATGCGGTTTCGGCCTTTTGTAATGCGGGAATGGATGTAATAGGGCCAACTTCCCTTATTGAATATCAGACAAATATCCCAATGAATCTTATTACAATTTTTCTGATTATCTCGGGTGGACTTGGTTATGTAGTCTGGTTCGATTGTCTGGAAAATATTAAAAGGGCCAGGAAGCAAAAATATGGACTCAGAGTTTTCTGGCGACGACTGGGCGAGCATACAAAGCTTGTAATTAATCTGACCTTGTTTTTCCTGATTTCAGGAACTCTTCTTGTTTTGCTTTTTGAATGGAATAATCCACAGACAATTGGTGGGCTTTCACTCGGCAATAAGATTCTGACAAGCTTCTTCCAGTCGGTGACCTTCAGGACTGCAGGTTTTGCAACTATCCCTCAGGAAGCTCTGACTCCATCAACTTGTCTTGTGGGCTGTATTTTTATGTTTATTGGTGGTTCTCCGGTTGGAACGGCTGGTGGTGTAAAAACGGTTACGGCCTTTGTAGTTTTACTTAACGTGATGAGTTTTATTCGGGGAAGAAGCGAGCCGGTAGTGTTTGGCAGGGCTGTGTCAGAAAAACTGATAAATAAGGCGAATGCAATCGTTATGACAAACCTTATGATGACTATTGCTTTGATTGTGGCTCTTATGCAGCTTTGCCAGATTCCGGCTCTTTCTGCTGCCTACGAGATTTTTAGTGCTACTGGAACTGTTGGACTTTCACGGGGACTTACTTCCAGCTTGAATGGGGCCGGGCGTATTGTAGTTATGATTGGAATGTATGCGGGAAGAATCGGGCCAATTTCTATGGCACTCTTCTTTAGTACAAGCCGGTCAGATAAAAATGAAATTAAATATTCCAGCGGTCATTTTATTGTTGGATAAGAGTTTGAAAGCATTGTCCAGCCGGGCTCGGCGGAGTAATGTGTCACTTCTGTGCAAGGACATTTTGTCATTGTCGAGCTTGACTTGGCTATTTTATAGGAAAAAGGGGGCATAATATGAAATATAATTCTTTTGTTGTTTTTGGACTTGGAAAGTTTGGACAGGCGGTCGCAGATAAATTGATAGAAAGCGGTGCCCAGGTAATAGTTGTTGATGACAGCGAAGACATTATTGAAGCCTACTCTTCAAAAGCAACAACCGCAATTGTAGCTGATTTGACTGATACTTCGGCAATTAAGGCGATAGGAATTTCCCATGTTGAGTGTGCCGTTGTTGCAATGGGAACAAGCCTTGAAGCCAGCATTATGTGTACTATGATTGCAAAGGAAAGCGGAGTAAAGTGGGTCGTTGCCAAGGCCGGAAACGATAGAATGGGCCAGGTTCTTACCAAGGTTGGAGCTGACCAGATTATTTTCCCAGAAGAAGAAAGTGGTATTCGTACTGCAAAAAGTTTAATCGCAAGTAACTTTCTGGAGTATTTTGAGATTAACGAAGATATTTGTCTTGTAGAAATGGAACCCAAAGAAAAGTGGGTTGGAAAAAGCTTGAAGGAACTGAATCTTAGAAAGCAGTACGGAGTCAATGTTATTGCAATTAAGGATAGCAGCGGGGTAAAGGATTTTGTTGATCCAGACCTGCCTCTTAGGGCTGACGCACCACTTTTAATGTTGATTCATAAAAAGAACCTTGAGAAGCTAGATAGGAATATTGTACTTTAGGGGAATGAGTGGGGAAGAAGTATTCCTATCCATTTATCCGAACCTTCAGATATTTACTCCAAAACTACATCGCCACCCTGATTGAGGATGAAGTACCCCTTTTTTCCATTTTCGGTAATTTCGTATTTACCCTTGTAGCCCTCAAGATTAATAAAGCCATTTGCGTCTGTGCTTGCTTCCAGCTCTGTGTGCCATTCTTCTTTAATAAGATGATGAAGGGTCTTGTAAGAAGGCTTAAGAGAACCGTCCTTTCTGATTACGCCGCTTGGTGCATTAAGCCAGGCTCCATCACCAAAGTCCCAATTTGTGATTGCAGTAACAAGGGGATGATTTTCAAAAAGATTACGGTACATTTTTTCCAAGTCATCGGCCTGCTTCTGCTCAAGCTCTGGGGTCGCTGCATCGTCCTCGTAATGGGCATCCTGAAGGTCTGTGATTTCAGGGGCAACCAGAGGGCCTGCAACAATTGTATTTTCTGTAAAGTGAATAGGAAGTCCAAAATGCTCAAAGCGACTGAGAATCTCTTCTGTTTTTTCCAGAGACCAGACTCCCTGATGCTGGTGAGACTGAAGTCCAATGGTTTTGATTGGAACGCCAGCGTTAAGACAGCCGTCAATCAAAATCTCATAATTTGAAGAAAGGTTGAAATCGTTAATAAGGAAGATTCCATCTGGGTTAGTTTCCTGGGCTGCATCAAAAACCTTTTTTACAAGCCCAACACGGCCAAGCTCCTTACAGATGCGGGTGATGGCGTTATCATATTTATCATAAATAGGCATGATAACTACTTCGTTGATAACATCCCACATATCAATAATACCCTTAAAATTTCCTACATCTCGGTGAATACGTTCCAGCTGCTTTTTAAGGATAGTCTGGTTGTCATAATTCATAAGCCATGGAACACAGCCTGTGTGCCAGCAGAGGGGATGGCCCTTTACAGTTACATCCTTGCTTTTAAGGAACTTCGCAGCGGCCATAAGCTGCTGAGTATGGGGATTTCCTTCTTCAGGTTCAAAACCGCCCCAATAGAAAGGTAGAGTTCCGTAGTTGAAAAGGCCCAGCCATTTATTCATACGGTCTTCAAGTCTTGCCTGATAAGCTTCCTTCTCTTTATCAGACATTTGCTTAATTTTATTAAGGCTTCCGTTTCCGTTATGAACCTCAGGGCCGTTTGTGTATGGAAGAGTTTCAAAAGCACCGCAACCGAATAAAAATTCGTGATTAATCTGATTTATATGTACCTTAGTATTTGCAAGT
>JAIKYB010000134.1 GCA_024683675.1 Treponema sp. | reverse complement strand
GACCAGTCGAGCTCAGCAAAGTTTGTAAAAAGCTGCATATTTGGTTTTCCAATAAAACCAAATAAATAGTTTTCACTCATCATTAAACCAAAACCAAGAAGCATAAAACATGGAGTACCAATACAGAAATCCATCAGGTTTTTCATGATGATATTTCCGGCATTTTTTGCTCTTGTAAAACCTGTTTCAACCATTGCAAATCCACACTGCATAAAGAATACCAGTGCAGCACCAATCAGGAACCATACGCCCCAAACGTCACTCATATTAACTCCTTAGGAGGGGAAAGCCTTCCCCTCGCTCGCATACGGTTGCTCGCTACCCCTTCTAGCGGGGGTACCCCGCAACGCCCCAAAAATAAAAAAAGCCGCAGACTATCCTCCCATACGGAAAAACTCTGCGGCTCCATTGCCAATTTTAATATTTTTTTTGTTACATCAATTTGCCTGCCTTATTAAGACAGGACTTTTACTCATAAATCTTTATTTTACGCTGAAAAGCATTTCACCGTAGCTAGGAACCGGCCACTTGCAGGCTGGAACAAGACCTTCCATCTCATCCACATTAGCACGAAGCTCGTTCATAGCAGGAATTACGCTGTCCTTATAGAACATGGCAGTTTCAGAAGCGCCTTCTACAGCTTTTGCATCTGAAACAACTTTTTCCAGTGCTCCAAGCTTTGTGTAAATGCCCATTGTAAGAGCAGAAACCTTCTTAAGCTGTTCACCTTCAAAGCCACCATCTGTAATTCCACATTCCTTCTTTACGCACAGAGTGTCTGCCAGCTCTTTAGTGTAAGAGCTTGCTGCAGGAAGATAAAGCTTGCGAGTCATATCAATCATTGTAGAAGCTTCAATGTTGATAATCTTTGCATAGTTTTCGTTCTGAATCTCAAAACGGCTGCTAACTTCTGTATCACTGAATACTCCGTGTTTTTTGAACATTGCACGGTTTGCATCAGAAGGGAAGTATTTCAAAGCATCAGGAGTTGTCTTAAGGTTCAAAAGGCCTCTCTTTTCAGCTTCAACAACCCATGCTTCATCATAACCGTTTCCGTTAAAGATGATTCTCTTGTGCTCTTTGATAGTCTTAAGAATCAAGGCCTGCAAATCCTTTTTGAAATCCTTACTATTTTCAAGCTGCTCTGCAAAATCACTTAAAACATCTGCAACTGCAGTATTAAGCATGATATTTGCACATGCAACAGAATCGCTGGAACCAAGTGAACGGAATTCAAACTTGTTTCCTGTAAATGCAAATGGAGAAGTTCTGTTACGGTCTGTTGTATCCTTATTAAAGTCTGGCAAAACTGTAACACCAATCTGCATTTTTTCTTTTGTGTGCTTTCCGCAAGGTTTTCCCTGTTCAATACAATCAAGAATCTCGCTAAGTTCATCACCAAGGAAGATAGAAATGATTGCTGGAGGTGCCTCGTTAGCTCCAAGACGGTGGTCGTTTCCTGCAGTTCCTACAGAAATACGCAGTAAATCCTGGTGCTCATCAACTGCCTTAATTACAGCAGACAGGAAGAGAAGGAACTGTGCATTGCTTTCTGGTGTTGCACCAGGATCAAGCAGGTTCTTTCCTGTATTTGTAGAAATAGACCAGTTATTGTGTTTACCGCTTCCGTTTACACCGGCAAATGGTTTTTCGTGCAAAAGACATACCATTCCGTGGCGACTTGCAACCTTTCTCATCATTTCCATAGTAAGCTGGTTGTGGTCGCAGGCAATATTTGTTGTATTAAAGATAGGAGCAAGCTCGTGCTGGGCTGGAGCAACTTCGTTATGCTCTGTTTTTGCAAGAATACCAAGCTTCCACAATTCTTTGTTCAAATCCTTCATAAAGGCCTGAACTCTAGGTTTAATCATACCAAAGTAGTGATCTTCAAGTTCCTGACCCTTAGGAGCCTTTGCACCAAAGAGTGTGCGGCCTGTATAAATCAAGTCTTCACGTTTGTCGTAAACTGATTTATCTATAAGGAAGTATTCCTGTTCAGGTCCTACTGTTGTTTTTACGCTGGTAACATCTTCATTTCCTTCAAATAAATGAAGTACGCGAACAGCTTCTTTACTGATAGCTTCCATAGAGCGCAAAAGTGGAGTCTTTTTATCCAAAGCTTCACCTGTGTAAGAACAGAAGCAGGTTGGAATGCAGAGTGTTCCATCTTTTATAAAAGCAAAGGAAGTTGGATCCCAGGCTGTGTAACCACGGGCTTCAAAGGTTGCTCGAATTCCTCCACTTGGGAAAGAGGACGCATCAGGTTCACCCTGAACAAGCTCTTTTCCACTGAATTCCATGATAATCTTTCCGCCTTCTGCCGGCTGAATAAAGCTGTCATGTTTTTCAGCAGTTACACCAGTGAGTGGCTGGAACCAGTGTGTAAAATGTGTAGCACCTTTTTCCAGAGCCCAGTCTTTCATAGCATTTGCTACAATATTTGCAACAGCCGGGTCAAGTTTTTCACCACCTTCTACGGTCTTCATCAGCTGCTTGTAAGTTTCTTTTGGCAACCGAGCCTTCATAACACTTTCATTGAAAACATTTTCTCCAAAGATTGAAGTTACTTCGTCCATATTTACCTCTCAAAATGCAAAAGGCGCCGCAATACCCACTGTTGTACACCAGAGGTAATTGCGGCGCCTTTGCCTTAAATCCTATTATAAACAAAAAAGGTCGCAGAAATATCCTTTCTGCGACCTCTTTGTCGTTCTTGACCCTTTATACACTCTCCAAAAAAAAATGTCAAGGCTCTCTGTAATTTTTTTAATTTTTTTTACCGCCTTGACACAAGAGCCTCAAAGTTTTATAACTAGCAAGGTTAAAGAGCAAAGGTGCTCATTCAATCTTACGACTTTTTTGTCGCCGGATAGAATGAGCGCCTTTTTTTTTACAGGAGATTCAGGAGGTAATATGGCCTACAATTTTAATGTCCAGGACACTTACAAGGCTTGTCTGCAATGGATAAGAGATTGGTTTTCTAAAGAATTAAATGAAGATACAATGGCAGTAATTGGTATTTCCGGCGGAAAAGATTCAGCCCTTACTGCAAAGCTTCTTGTTGATGCTTTAGGAAAAGAAAGAGTTTTTGGAGTTTTACTTCCTAATGGAGAACAAAAGGATATTTCTGACAGCCAGAAGGTCTGCAGCTTTTTAGGAATAAGGAATATAACTATAAATATTAAAAAGTCTTACGAGGGCCTTACAGAAGAAATTGAAAACTTTTTTAATTCTGCAACCAGTAATTATTCAAATTATAAAAGCAATACTCCTGCAAGATTAAGAATGACAAGCCTTTATGGTATAGCCGCTGTACTTGGAAATGCCGTAGTTGCCAATACCTGTAATCTTAGTGAAGATGTAATGGGCTACAGTACCTTTTATGGAGACAGCGCAGGCTCTTTCGCTCCTTTAAGTAAGCTTACAACAGAAGAGGTTGTTGCAATGGGAGATTATGCCGGACTCCCCAAAGAAATAGTGCACAAGGCCCCAAGTGATGGAATGTGCGGAAAAACAGATGAAGATAACATGGGCTGGACTTACCACGAAGTAAATCAGGTAATTCGTGAAAATAAAAAAGGCCCTAATTACGAGAAAATCATAGAACGCTGGAAGAAAAATAAATTCAAAATTGAAATTATTCAGCTGCCACACTATGATCCGGAACTTCCTGTCTGTATTGAAGGCTACGAATTATAAAAATGGAGACTAAAATGAATAATGCTTATCTGATTCTAGCAGATGGAACAGTTTATAAAGGAAGTGCAATCGGAGCCAGGGGAAGTGCAATTGGTGAAACTGTTTTTACAACAGGCATGACCGGTTATACGGAAACCCTTACCGATCCCTCTTATTACGGCCAGATAGTAACCCAAACCTTTCCTCTTATAGGAAATTATGGACTTATTCCGGAAGATTTTGAAAGCCGTAAAAGCTTTGTTCGCGGATATATAGTCAGAGAGCTTTGTCAGCAGCCTTCAAATTTTCGTTGTCAGGGTAAGCTTGATGAATTTCTTAAGGCCCAGGGGGTAGTCGGCATTGCCGGTATAGATACCAGGGCCCTTACAAAAAAGCTTCGTGCTGTTGGGGTTATGAACGGCATGATTCTAAGTGGTAAGGCTGCCCAGGCTTTTGATGAAAAAAAGCCTTCAGAAGAGCTTTTGGAAAGTATAAAATCATATAAAATCACAGATGCAGTAAAAATTGTAAATATTAAGGAGCCTGGAAGCCTGGAACACAAGGCTTCTTCCAAACAGCCTTGCAAAAGGCATGTTGTTCTCTATGATTTTGGTGCAAAAGCCAATATTCAGCGGGAACTGGAAAAAAGAGGCTGCCTGGTTTCTGTAATTCCCTATAATACAAGTGCGGAAAGTGTTATTTCTATGGAGCCTGATGGTATAATGCTTAGTAACGGTCCCGGAGACCCTGCAGAAAACACAGAGGTAATTGCAGAAATCAGAAAGCTTTGCGAATATGGGAAAATTCCTATTTTTGGAATCTGCCTGGGACATCAGATGCTGGCTCTTGCCCGTGGTGCTTCTACAAGTAAGCTCAAATACGGACACCGGGGTGGAAATCATCCTGTAAAGGATATTGCTACAGGCCGGGTTTACATTACCAGCCAGAATCATGGATATGCGGTAGAAGTGGAATCACTTCCTTCAAATGCCTCTTTAAGCTTTGTAAATGTAAACGACCAAACCTGTGAAGGATTGGATTACACTGATATTCCAGCCTTCAGTGTTCAGTTTCATCCGGAAGCTTGTGGTGGCCCTCACGATACTAACTTTCTTTTTGACAGATTTATAGATTTAATGGATAAATAAGGTGAAAAGTTAAATATTGTGATATAATGTTTAACCGTGAAAAAGAGTCTGTCTATTAGCGCATTAATTGTCACTTTTGTCGCAGAATTTGCGGGTATACTGGGAATTCTATATCTCATGTACTGCATGGATGTTCAATCAAAGCTCTTTAATTCTATGACCGAAGAGGTTATTGAAGTTGAAAATGACATTGAAGAATTAAGAGCCTTGCTTTACAAATATGAATATGATATGCTTTCGGTTTTAATTTCTTCAGAAGAAGCTCATAAGGATACAAAAAGAGAGCTTGATGCAACCGAACTGCAAATCAGGAATCAGCTTTTAATCCATGGTCAAATCATGAAAAGAATGGAAAGCGGAAGCCAGAGGGAAGTGCTTTTTAGAAATGTTAATGATGATATCCTAAAGTATCTGAACTTCAATGTTGTAATTCTTTCTATGAAGGGAGTTGAAAATCCTGAGGCAATGGGGGAATTTTCAAGAAATAATATCATTCCCCTTATGAACAGTGTAAATCTAAGTATAGATACCCTTTCAAAAATCAATGAATCATATATAGAAAATTCTAAAAAAGATGTAGCCAGCTATCAGGATTCTTCCTGGTTATTTGCATCTGCAGGTTTTATTGTAATTATAATTGCCATTATCGTAAGTATTATTTACAGCTATAGGATTTTAAATGATCTTGAAGAAAAACAATATTTCTTTAAGGAAAAGTCAGAAAACAGTGAAAAGAGAATTACAGAAATCCAGAATAATACAATTATGGGAATTGCCGATCTTGTGGAAAGTCGAAGTGGCGAAACCGGTCAGCACGTAAAGCGCACAAGTCATCTTGTTAATCTGATTTTGCTGCAGGCTAAAAAAAGAGGTAAGTGGTCTGACCTTCTTACAGATCAGTTTATTGATTATGTTACAAGAGCAGCCCCAATGCACGATTTAGGAAAGATTGTTATTTCAGATACAATTTTGAATAAGCCAGGAAAGCTTACTGATGAAGAGTTTGCCATTATGAAAACTCATGCTGCAGCAGGTGGCAAGATTATTCATGATATTATTGGTGGTGTTGCAGAAAAGGAATATGTAGATATTGCTGCTGATATTGCAAATTATCATCACGAAAAATGGAATGGAAAGGGCTATCCAAGTGGTAAAAAGGGGAATGAGATTCCTCTTTGTGCCAGAATTATGGCAGTTGCAGATGTTTTTGATGCCCTGATTGCGGAACGCTGCTACAAAAAGCCAATGAGCTATGAAGATGCCTTTGCCTTAATTGAAAGAGAAGCAGGGGAACACTTTGACCCTGAGGTTGTTGAATTATTTATGGAGTTGAAAGATGAAATCTATGCAGAACGCTAAAATCCTTCTTCCTTTTATGCTTCTTTTTTCTCTTTCTTTTACAGCCTGTTCCCCTAAGGAAGCAGAGCTCAAACCTTGTACAATTTCTTATTCCTGGTGGGGTAAAGAAGAACGCTGTAAATATACCCTGCAGGGAATAGAAAAGTTTGAAGAGAAAAATCCTAATATAAAGGTAGAGCCTGAATATTGTTCCTGGGAAGAGTATGAAGAAAGCTTTGGCAGTAAGCTTCAATCTGGTCAGTGCGCAGATGTAATGCAGATAAATTTTGACTGGCTTTATAAATATTCTCCAGATGGAAATGCCTTTTATGACCTTAATGAGCTGAAAGATTATATAGATCTCTATAATTTTACCCTTGATGATTTGTCTTACGGAACCCTCTACGGAAAACTGAATGCTATTCCAATTGCTTTTAATACAGCAATCCCGGTTTTTGACCTGAAGATACTGCAGGAAAATGGACTCAAGATTCCTTCAAATTGGGATGAACTTTTTGCCATGGCCAAGGTGCTTAAAGAAAAGGAGATGTATGTCTTTACAATCAGTAAGAGACACCTTTTCTTTCTTGCAATGTCCTGGTTTGAACAGACCTATTCAAAAAAGATGTTTTCAAATAATGGCAGTCTGAATATTTCTGAGGAAGAAGTTTGCCTTATTTATGATTTTGTAAAACGTCTTGTAGAAGAAAATGTAGTTTATTCCTTCAATGATGGCTTTCAGTTAAATGCAATCAGAGAAAAAAAGGTTGCCGGAGCTGTTTTGTGGTGTAATGAAACTTCTATTTTTATTTCTGAGGTAACTGCCTTGGGCGGAATTCCGGTCCTGGGCAACTTTATTGCAAGGCCAGATGCTTTAGAATCCGGCTGGTATTTAAAGCCTGCCTGTCTTTTTGCCATTAAAAAGGATTGTAAAAATCCTGAAGCCGCAGCCATGCTTATAAATTATTTGCTTAATGACCAGGAATTTGCCCTTTTGCAGAAAAATGAAAAGGGAGTTCCTATCAGCAATAAAAGTCTGACAGCCCTTATGGAAGCAAAGCAGCTGGAATCAATGCAGTATACAGCTCTTATGAAAATCCGTTTTAATAATGATTCTATAAATAAAATGCTTCCTTTCATGGAAGATAATAATGTTATTCTTCCATTTGCAGATAACGCATATTTTTACCTGATGGATCAGCAAAGCAGAGAAGAAGCCGCAAGCTCCTTTATTGACTCTGTTCGCTAAAGTCATTATATTATTTGCAGTCAAAGGCGACACTATCCTAAGAGATGGTGTCGCCTTTTTTATTTAGGAGAATGATACTGCTATGCCATTAAACAAGAATATCCATAAGGTAATGATTATAGGGTCGGGCCCAATTGTAATTGGACAGGCGGCGGAATTTGATTACGCCGGAAACCAGGCCTGTAAGGCTTTGAAGCAGCTGGGTCTGGAGGTTTGTCTTGTAAACTCAAATCCGGCTACTCTTATGACCGATCATTCAATGGCAGATGAGATTTATCTTGAGCCCCTGACTCTGGAAACCCTGCAGAGAATTATAGAAAAGGAAAAGCCAGATTCTCTGCTTTCGACACTTGGAGGCCAGACAGGACTTACTCTTAGCATGGAACTGGCAAAATCCGGCTTTTTGGAAAGTCACGGAGTTCAACTTTTGGGTGCCCGTCCTGCAACTATAGACAAGGCAGAAGACCGTCAGATGTTTAAGGACACAATGGAAGCAATAGGGGAGCCTTGTATTCCTTCAAAGGTTGTTACCAGCTATGAGGAGGCTGCAGACTTTGTTCATAATGAAATTGGCTTTCCTGTAATCATTCGTCCTGCCTTTACTCTGGGAGGAACCGGAGGAGGAATTGCAAAAAACGAGCGTGAACTGGATGAAATAGCCCATAATGGACTTCATCGTTCTCCTATTCATCAGATTCTTGTAGAAAAATGTATAAGCGGCTGGAAGGAAATTGAGTTTGAAGTAATGAGGGACTCTAATGCCAATGTAATTACCGTCTGCTCAATGGAAAACTTTGACCCGGTCGGAGTACATACAGGAGACTCCATAGTAATTGCGCCAACCGTAACACTGGCAGATAAGGAATACCAGATGTTACGTTCAGCGGCCTTAAACATAATAAGTGCCCTTGAAATAGAAGGCGGCTGTAACTGCCAGTTTGCCCTTAATCCCGACTCCTTCGAGTACGCGGTAATTGAAGTAAACCCAAGAGTTTCCCGCTCGTCGGCTTTGGCTAGTAAAGCCACAGGTTATCCTATTGCCAAGGTTGCAGCCCTTATTGCAGTGGGCTTTACCCTGGATGAAATTCCTAACTTTGTTACAAAGAAAACCAAGGCCTGCTTTGAGCCGGTTTTAGATTACGTGGTTGTAAAAATGCCAAAGTTCCCTTTTGACAAGTTTGTTTATGCAAAAAGAGACCTGGGAACTCAGATGAAGGCAACCGGAGAGGTTATGGCAATTGGCCAGAACTTTGAAGAAGCTATTTTGAAGGCAGTTCGTGGTGCTGAACTTGGTGTAAAAGATTTGAATTTGCCAGCCTTTGAAAAAGAATTTGATGAAAAGATAAAGGAACGGGTTGGACAGTGCACTGACCTCCGCATTTTTGCAATATATCAGGCTATAAAACGTAAGCTTATGAGTCTGGAAGAAATTCACGAGATAACAAGAATTGATGTCTGGTTCCTTAATAAGCTTAAAAATATTGCTGATATGGAAAAGAGTGAACTTGCTTCAGCTGCCCTTGAAGGGGGAAGTCTTTCTCCCTCATTATTATATCCTCCTAAATCCTTCAAAATGGTTGATACCTGTGCGGGTGAATTTGATGCAGAAACTCCTTACTTTTATTCAACAACCAGCGGCGAAAACGAAGCTCAAAGTTATCTTGCAGAAAGAAAAAACTCTTCAAAGGGAACGATTGTAGTTTTAGGCTCCGGACCAATTCGAATAGGTCAGGGAATTGAGTTTGATTATTCTTCTGTTCAGTGTATCTGGGCCCTGAAGAAGCTGGGTTATGAGGTTGCAATTATAAATAACAATCCGGAAACTGTTTCCACTGACTTTGATATTGCAGACCGTCTTTATTTTGAGCCTTTAACTCCTGAAGATGTAATGAATGTACTTGATGTAGAAAAGCCTCTTGGTGTTGTAGTTGCCTTTGGTGGCGGAACTGCTATTAAGCTGGCTAAGTTTTTGGATCAGCAGGGAGTCAATATTTTGGGAACTTCTGCAGATGCAATTGACCTTGCAGAAGACCGTGAGCGTTTTGAAGAATTGTGCGAAAAACTTCAGGTAAACCGTCCAAAGGGCTATACAGTTTTTACAGAAGTAGAAGCTCTGGAGGTTGCGGTAAAGCTTGGTTATCCAGTTTTGATGAGACCAAGTTATGTTCTGGGTGGTCAGAATATGATTATTGCAAGAAACTCTGCTGATATTAAAGAGTACATGAAGATTATTCTTGCACAAAAAATAGAAAATCCAATTTTAATTGATAAATACATGGAAGGTACCGAGCTTGAAATTGACTGTATCTGTGACGGAAAGGAAGTTCTGATTCCTGGAATTATGGAGCACGTAGAGAGAACTGGTATTCATTCCGGAGATTCTATTGCAGTTTATCCGGCCTGGTCTTTTACAGAAGAAATGACCCGCGAGGTTGTGGAAAAGTCTACCGCTATGGCACTTGCACTTGGAACGAAAGGTCTCGTGAATATTCAGTGGCTCTTTTATCATGGACAGCTGAATATTATTGAGGCAAACCCTCGTTCCAGCCGAACGGTTCCTTATTTAAGTAAGGTAACCGGGGTTCCAATGGTAGAGCTTGCAACCAGGGCTATGCTTGGCGAAAAGGTTTCTGACATGGGCTTTGGCACTGGTCTTTACCGCAGACCTGATTACTATGCTGTAAAGGTGCCTGTTTTCAGCTTTGAAAAGCTTATGAATGTTGATACTCATCTGGGACCTGAAATGAAGTCTACAGGAGAAGTTCTTGGAATTGCCGCCAGCAGGGAAGAGGCTATTTTTAAGGGAATGGCTGCGGCTGGCTGGAAGATGATTAGACCTGCTCGGGGGGGAAGTGGCACTTTGGACAGCAAGGCCCCTTCTGGCGCACAGACCACCTCCGCCCCTCAGACCCCCGACACCCCAGCGTCCTCCCTGGGAATCCTCTTTTCCGTGCGTGCCTCTGACCTTCCTGAACTTCCTGCACTTGCAAAAAAGTTCTACGATATGGGCTTTACCCTTTACGCTACAAGTGGAAATGCTGCAACTATTGAGCGCAGTGGAATGCCGGTTACCTATGTTGCAAAGGTTCACGAAAACTACAATGACAATGTAATGACTCTGCTTGAAAGCGGAAAGCTTGTATATGTGCTTTCTACCTCTGCTAAGGGCCGTGACCCGGTTGCAGAAAGTGTAAAGCTGCGCCGTCTTGCCGTTGAGCGTGACATTGACTGCCTTACTTCAATTGATACAGCCAATGCTCTGGCAGACAGTCTTGCTTCAAGCTTTACTTTGGAAAATGCCAGTCTGGTGGATATAAATCATTTCTAGTTATACTTTTTTATAGGTATTGACATCAGCGAAGTGATTAAATAAAATTATACTATTGTTTTCGAGCAAAGGCGCTCATTCAATTTGATGACCAGATTGTCGTCAGATGGAATGAGCGCCTTTTTTTATTTTAAATTCTTGGGATTTAGGGGATTTTTATGTCAAAGTTTATTTTTGTAACAGGTGGTGTTGTTTCAGGACTTGGAAAAGGAATTACAGCGGCAAGCCTTGGTCGTCTTTTGAAATGCCGGGGACTTAAGGTTTCCAGCCAAAAACTTGACCCTTATATGAACGTAGATCCAGGAACAATGAGTCCTTTCCAGCATGGTGAGGTTTTTGTTACAGATGATGGAGCCGAAACTGACCTGGACCTTGGTCATTACGAAAGATTTATTGATGAAAATCTTACTAAATATTCAAATTTAACCAGCGGTCGTGTATACTGGAATGTTTTAAATAAAGAAAGACAGGGCGAATATCTGGGCCAGACAGTTCAGATTATTCCCCATGTTACAAACGAAATAAAAGACTTTGTTTTAAAAAATGCCGAAGTATCCCAGGCCGATGTAAGTATCGTAGAAATTGGTGGAACAATCGGTGATATTGAAAGTCAGCCCTTCCTGGAAGCAATCCGTCAGCTGGCTCTTGAAGTAGGCCGCAGAAACTGTCTTTTTATTCATGTCTGTCTCGTTCCTTACATCAGCGGTTCGGATGAGTTTAAATCCAAGCCAACCCAGCATTCTGTAAAAGAGCTTATGGCTGTGGGAATTCATCCGGATATTATTGTTGCCCGCTGTGATAAGGAAATCCCTAGTGATATCAGAAAGAAAATCAGTCTTTTCTGTAATGTTGGCGAAGACTGTGTAATTAATAACACAACCTGCAGCAGCCTTTACGAGGTGCCTCTTATGCTTCATGCCCAGAATATGGATGATGTAGTTTGCCGAGACCTTGGCTTTGAGCTTGGAACTGATTATCCTGCTCTTGCAGACTGGTCCCGCATGGTCGAAACTATACACGCCCGCTCCGGAGAAGTAAAAATTGCCCTGGTAGGTAAGTATGTAAAGCTGCATGATTCTTATTTAAGTATTGTTGAATCTTTAAATCATGCCAGCTTTGTTGTAGGAAAAAATGTAAAAATAAAATGGGTGGATTCTGACCTTATAACAGATAAATCCGCTCCTAAGATTTTTGAGGATTGTTCAGGAATTATACTTCCTGGTGGTTTTGGAAACCGAGGAATTGAAGGTATGGTTTCTGCCTGCCGCTATGCAAGAACTCATAAATTACCTTATTTCGGAATTTGTCTTGGAATGCAGATTGCCGTTATTGAATATGCCCGCTCTGTTTTAGGTTATAAAGATGCAAACAGCCGCGAGTTTGACGAGCTTTGTGAACATCCTGTAATTGATCTTATGAAAAATCAGGAGGGAGTAATTAAGGGCGGAACAATGCGCCTTGGAAGCTATCCTTGTAAGGTAAAAGAAGCTACAATGCTAAAATCAGCTTATGCTTCTGATTTGATAAATGAGCGTCATCGTCATCGTTATGAATTTAATAATGATTTCCGTCAGGCTATGACAGAGGCAGGCCTTGTAATAAGTGGAACCTCTCCGGACGGAAGTCTTGTAGAAGCCGTTGAAATTGAAGACCATTTCCATGTAGGCGTTCAGTTCCATCCGGAATTTAAATCTAGACCTAATAATGCAGGTCCACTTTTTGTTGAATTTGTAAAGCATTGCTGTAATAATATAAAAGACTAGTCAATTTTGATTGACTGATTTGGAGGAAGAAATGTATACAGAAAAAGAAGTCCTGGATCTTATAGAAGAAGAGGATGTAAAATTTATCCGTCTTGCTTTTTTTGATTGCCATGGAAGACAGAAGAATATTTCAATTATGGCTAACTGTCTGGAAAAGGCTTTCAAAAACGGGGTAAGCTTTGATGCCTCTGCTGTCTGTGGATTTGAAACTCCTGAAAAGTCAGATTTGTTTCTTCATCCTGATCCTTCAACAATTTCAATTATCCCATGGCGTCCAAACACAGGAAAGGTTGTCAGAATGTTCTGTAATATCAGATATCCTGATGGCAGACCTTATAAAAAAGATGGCCGCACTATGCTGCAGAATGCAATATCCGAAATGCAGAAGGAATATGATTGCAGCTTAAACTTCGGTTCAGAAATAGAGTTCTATCTTTTTAAGCTGGATGAAAAGGGTAATCCTACAAAAGAGCCTTTTGATAATGCAGGTTATATGGATATAGCTCCGGAAGACCGTGGAGAAAATATCCGTCGTGAAATCTGTTTTACACTGGAGCAAATGGGCATTCCTCCGGAAGCAAGCCATCATGAAGAAGGACCTGGTCAGAATGAAATTGACTTCCATTATTCAGATGCCCTTACAGCCGCAGACAATGCCGCTACCTTTAAGTGGATTGTTCGCACAAAGGCTGCAGCCGCTGGTTTGTATGCAGATTTTTCTCCAAAACCACTTTTAGACTCTGCCGGAAGCGGTTTCCATGTAAACATTTCCTGCTCAGATACTTCTAAACATGAAAAAGTTCTTGCTGGTATTTTTGCTCATATGAAAGAGCTTACTTATTTTATGAATACCACAGAAGAATCCTATAACAGACTTGGTTCTCATAAAGCTCCAAAATATATTGCCTGGGGAAAAGAAAACCGTTCAACTTGTATAAGAGTGCCTGCTACAAAAGAGGACTCTCGTATAGAGATTCGTTCCCCAGACCCAGAATGTAATCCATATTTGCTTTATACCCTTATTATTTATGCTGCCATGGATGGAATAAAAAACAATCTTCAACTTCCGGAGCCGGTTTCAAAGAATCTATTTGAGTCAGATGATTCTTCAATAGAAGCTTTGCCAGATACTCTTGAAGCAGCCAAAAAAATTGCTATGGCCAGTGATTTTATAAAGGGGATTCTTAACAAATAATGTCCGATGAAACTCACTCTGTCCTTCTAGTGACAAAAGACAGTAAAATATCCTCTTTAATTTCAGCAATGTTGCTTCCCCCAATGTTCGAAACCACTATTGTCAATGATTTTAATGATGCCCGTCGTCGTTGCGTTGACCAGGTTTATAACATAATTCTTGCTGATTATTCTGATGGAGAAGGTGTAGATTTTGCCGTAGATGTTTCTTCTTCTTCGAGCACAATTCTGCTTCTGACTCCACCAGCTCTTTTTGATCAGATTAGTTACCGGGTAGAAGCCTACGGAATACTTACAATAACAAGTCCTTTTGATCAGTTTTATTTTTACAATATGATTAAGGTTGCTATTGCAGTTCAGTATAAGGTGACAATTCTTTCAAGTCAGACAACTAAGCTTAAGGTAAAAATGGAAGAAGTCCGTGTCCTTAGTCGGGCAAAAATGCTTTTGATGCAGCATCTGTCTATGACAGAAGAGCAGGCTCACCACTATATAGAAAAGGAAGCAATGAATCGTGGTGCAAAAAAGCTTGAAGTTGCAAATGGAATAATTAAAACCTACGGAAACTAAAAAGGACCCGACTAATTGTCAGGTCCTTCTTTATATTAGTTTCTACGACTATTTTCTGCAACGATCCAAGGCTGCTGTAATATTATCAAAAATATTTTCGCGTCCAAGCTTATCAGCCATGCCGGATTTTTCCAGCAGCAGATAAGGCTGTGTGTGAATTCCGCTTATTACAATTGTAATACCCTTGCGGTCACAGGCTGCCTTACACTGTTCCAGGGCCCTTATTCCGCCTGCGTCAAGGTAAATTGTATTTCTCATTCTAAGAACAAGATACTTGCAGGAAGACTGGGCACGTTCTGTTGCAAGCTCAAATTTTCTTACAGTTCCAAAGAAAAGAGGACCTTCAATTTCATAAACAAAAGTGTCTGCCGGAATATCAAGACTTTCTTCCGGCTGATCCTTTTTAATACCACCTGTAAGAGTTTCCCTCTGATTCTGAACCTCAGACAAATCAATCATCTTCTTAATAAAGAAGAAGGCTGCAAAGCCAAGTCCAACCTCAATTGCAACTGTAAGATCTATAAATACTGTAATAAGGAAGGTAACTGCAAATACACAGATATCTGATTTCTGGCCCTTCAAAAGAGAGCGGATAGCAGGGAAGCCGGCCATGTTCCAGGCAACATTGATAAGCACTGCGGCCAGGGCTGCCATTGGAATATAGGCTGCGTACTTGCCGGCAAAAAGAAGAATTATTAAAAGTGTAATTGCATGAATAATTCCGGCAACAGGAGTTTTTCCTCCGTTTTTAATGTTTGTAGCAGTTCGGGCAATAGCACCTGTAGCTGGGATTCCACCAAAAAGTGGGCTTGCAATATTTGCAATTCCCTGGGCAATAAGCTCTGTGTTTGAATCGTGCTTGCTTCCTATCATACCGTCTGCAACTACAGCAGAAAGCAGAGATTCAATAGCAGCCAAAACTGCAATAGAAATTGCTGTAGGGAAGAGTGTTGTGATTGTTTTTATACTCAAGGCTGGCAGCTGAGGCTTTGGAAGTGTATTTGGAATTACAAAGTGCTGGCTGCCGTCTGCAAAGCTGCCGATTGTGTCTGTGTGAAGACCTGCAGTTTTTTCAAGAATTATGCTTACCAGAGTTGCTGCAATAATTACAACAAAGCTTCCAGGAATCTTTTTTATAAACTTAGACCAGATAAAGATAAAGGCAAGACATACAGCAGCCATAATTGTTGAATAGAGGTTGATGCTTGCTGCCGAGCGGATGTAGACGATGATTTTAGGAAGAAAATCACCCGGCATCTTTGAATATTCTTCGCCTAAAATCATCATTGGGCTTGAAAAATCAGGGCGAAGACCAAAGAAGTCTCCTAACTGACCTGCGGCAATTGTTACTGCAATTCCGGCTGTAAAGCCAGTTACAATAGTGTATGGAATAAACTTAACAAGTCCACCCATTTTAAAGGCTCCAAGCAGAATTAAAAGGATTCCCGCCATAACAGTTGCTGTTGCTAAGCCTGAAAGTCCGTATTGGGAAACAACTCCATAAACAATAACCGCAAAGGCACCTGTAGGTCCTCCAATCTGAACGCGGCTTCCACCAAAGGCGGAAATACAAAAGCCTGCAATAATTGCCGTAAAAAGACCTGCAGCCGGATTTACTCCCGACGCAATGGCAAAGGCAATAGCAAGTGGAAGAGCGACAATACCAACAATAATTCCAGCAATCAGGTCGCTCACAAAAGTTTTTGAATTGTAATTCTTAAGAGAATTGATAAGCTCTGGTTTAAACATAGTGGAATGATTATAGCGATATTGCGCCTTTGTGTCATTCCCATCTTTTTTGGGGGCGTGTGGGGAAGGTGGCCTCTTTGAGCACCGCGCGCCACGTAGTACACGAGGCCCACTATCGCCACTGTGCCCCCTCGGCGTATCTGCCACCGCGGCAGACTTTTCCCTTTATTTTTCTTCCTACTTTCAATATATTTAAACTATGAGAAAAATTAATAGAAAGTTTTTTGTCCTTTTTGCTGTATTACTTGTGGCCCTTGCCGCTTATTTTGCCTGGGATTCCTTTCCCAAAAAAACAAGTTCGATAGCCTATGCCGAATTCTGGCAAGCTGTTGAAAATGGTCAGGTGACTTCCGTAAAGTTCGACGGAGCTTCTATCTTCTTTCAAAAGCAGACTTCAGAAGAGACTTTCAAAACAGAAAATCCCCAGTCCCCGGTCCTTGCAGAAGAACTCATGCGCCGCGGTATAAGTGTGACTATCACAAAAAGCGGGGAGGAAATCTTTTCTTTAATTTTTGACCTGATATTTTATATATTTTTCTTTGCAATAATTATTATTGCCTTCCGTAAATTTATCAGCCCTAATAGCTTCCGCGTGGTTCATAAAACCGGCGTAAAATTTTCTGATATAGTTGGTATGGACAAGCTTAAGCGTGATATGCAGCAGGTTATGGAGATAATGAAAAATCCTGCTGAATACGCAAAAAGGGGAATCAGAATGCCAAAGGGAATCCTTTTGGAAGGTGAGCCTGGAAACGGAAAAACTCTTTTTGCAAGGGCTTTAGCAGGGGAGGCAAAGGTAAACTTTATTCCAGCCAAGGCCACAGATTTTGAAAGTATGTTTATGGCAATCGGCCCTATGAAGGTAAAGCTGCTTTTTAAGAAAGCCCGCCGCTGCGCACCCTGCATCGTTTTTATAGATGAATTTGATGGAATCGGAACAGTCAGAAACTACAGCGGTTCTGCCATAGAAACAGAAAATACCCGTATAGTTACAGCCCTCTTAAATGAACTGGATGGCTTTGAAGAAAGCAGGGGAGTTCTGGTAATTGCTGCAACCAACAGCATAAAGGCCTTGGACCCGGCTCTTATTCGCCCGGGACGATTTGACGCTAAATTAACAGTTCCTTATCCGGACCAGGAGGCCCGAGTCAAGCTTATTGAAATGTACACTCGCGGAAAAAATCCTGCCTCGGAATGTCAGCCAAATAAGCTTTCCGAGCTTTTCAAAGGCTTCTCCTGTGCAAAAATTGAAAGTGTCTTGAATAAGGCAGCTCTTATTGCCAGTCAATCAGGGCACCAGGAATTTACTCTTGAAGATGTAAAAGCCGCTATTACAGAAGCTTAGCAAAAATATTCTGATTTTTATAAAAAATGCCGATAATC
Organism: Treponema sp.; assembly: GCA_024683675.1. GTDB lineage: Bacteria > Spirochaetota > Spirochaetia > Treponematales > Treponemataceae > Treponema_D. The sequence continues at coordinate 3,389 of JAIKYB010000134.1, read as the reverse complement.
AAGCATAAGAATTTATAAAGAGGTTAAAAATGAAAAAACATCTTTGCTCCCTTTTGCTTGCATTATTGTGCAGTGGTTTTATTTTTGCAGAAGACCCATCAGCTTCGGTAGATATGGATTTTCTGTCAAAGGCAAAAAAAGAAACTTATATAGAAGATAATTCAGCTGTTGCCTGGAAAAATTATAACAGTGGAAAACAGATTCGTGATATGGGCCGCCGTCTTGGTGCCGAAGTTCGCTATCAGGCCGAAGTAAATAAGGCTGAATTTCCTTTTTCCAGCGGTTATCCGGACTATAAATACAAGGCTGCCAGAGTTTATCCTTCTAGCAAGGCTGGTGCAGATGTAATCTATATTGGAAAATCAGCCCGTGTTGGAACCTTCAAGAATCTGAACCGTGTCCTTTCCGGATATATTGAACGTGCCTATGGAGTTTCAATGGCCCAGGCAGATCAGATTGCAATGAAGGTTTGCTATTGGAATACAAATCACTATAATGACAAGGCATATTTCAAGGCAAACTTTAATCACCGGGTTGTCGAAGTATTCGAAAACAGAACAAAAACTTTGGGACTTGCCCGCTCTTACAAATATTGGCCGGGAAATGCCCGCATTGTAATTCCATTCACAATTGTAAAAGAAATCGTACCGGAAGCAGCAGAGCCTGTCGCTCCTGAGCCAGAGCCGGTGCCAGAGCCTGTTCCGGAACCTCAGCCTGTAGTTGAAAGCCAGCCAGAGCCAGAACCAATTCAGCCGGTTTACGTTGAGCCGGAAGCAGAAGCAGAGCCAGAACCTGTTACGAAGCCTGCTGTAAAAGAAGCCGAGCCGGCAGCTAAAAAAGCAGGACTTTTTGCAAGTCCTCTTATTTTTATAATTGGCGGTGCCGTCCTGCTTCTTATAATAATCATTATTGTGATAATTATAGTTAATAAGAAAAAGCAGGAAGACTAAGCTCTTTCGGCCAGCTCCTCCCAGCGAGGATATTTTTCTTCAAGCAAACGGGCGATCTCCTTATAACGGTCGCCCGCTTTTTTTGACTTTTCAAAATCACTGGAAGCCATATCTTCCTCCAGAGCTTTCTGTTCAGCTTCTAGTTCCGGAATCTCCGCATCAAGCTCTTCAAATTCCTTCTGTTCTTTAAAAGAAAGCTTCTTTTTACTTTGACCTTCCGCTTTTTCCAAGCCTTCTCCTGGCTTGCTGTCCACATTCAAGTTTCCAGATTTGTCACTTCCCGACCCCTTAGCGGCACCTAGCTCTTCTCTTTCTTCCTTTTTTAATTCTTCCCGATAGTCAATATATTCACTGCATTTTCCAACAAAGCCGCTGATATTTCCGTCTTCTTCCATAACAAAAAGACTATCAACAGTTTTATCCATAAAATAGCGGTCATGACTAACCAGCAGCAGACATCCCTGATATCCTTCCAGAAACTGCTCCAGAATATTCATTGTAAAAATGTCAAAATCGTTAGTAGGTTCGTCCAGTACCAAAAAATTAGGATTTTCCAGCAGCAGCCTTACAAGGTAAAGCCTTTTTCTTTCCCCGCCACTAAGAGAACTTACCGGAGAATGTTGAATCTTGCCTTCAAAGCCAAACTCCTCCAGAAATTTTGCCGCGCTTACTTCTTTTTTACCGTCGTTCAGAGTCATGTGCTCGGCAGTTTCCTTAATATATTCCAGTACCGTAAGACTCGTATCTTTAAAAACCGGATTCTGAGTGTAGTAGCCAAACTTAGTATTCACACCCACATCAATGCTTCCGCTATCCGGTTCAAGATTTCCAGTAATTATATTCAGAAAAGTTGATTTCCCGGAGCCATTATCCCCAAAAATTCCGATTTTCTGTCCCTTTGTGAAAATATATGAAAAGTTCTTAATAACTGGTACATATGAGGGGGAAAAAGCAACTTGTTGCTTATCCCCCGCAACGCCCCCCTCTTCCTTAGCACTAACGTATCCCTTAGGGTAATTCTTGCTGATATTGTGAAGCTCTAAAACCTTTCCGCCAAGTCTTTTGCCTTTAACTTCAAAGGTAAAGCCCTTATCAGCCTGAAATTTTTCTCTATTTATAAGTTGCTGGTCCCTCTGAATGCGGGCTTTAATTTTTGTACCGCGGGCACAAGGTCCTCTTAAAAGCCATTCTCTTTCAAAACGCAAAACAGACTCAATTCGTCTTTCTGTGTTAGCTTCAATTTCTGCTTCGGTTTCTTTCTTTTCCAGATACTGACTGTAGTTTCCTACATAAAGCTTAAGCTTATTACGGGCTAATTCATAAATATTGTTACATACAGCATCCAAAAACCAGCGGTCATGGGTTACCATTAAAACAGAACGCTTTGTATCATGCAGATAATTTTGCAGCCAGTAAATAGTAGTAATATCCAGATGGTTAGTAGGCTCGTCCAAAAGCAGCAGTTTTGTGTCTTCTACCAGAACCTGGGCCAGAGCAACCTTCTTCAGCATACCGCCGGAAAGAGTTCCCATTTTTCGGGTCATGTCTGTAATTCCCAGCGTACTTAAAATAGATGAAATCTGCGCTTCATAATTCCATAAATCAGCAGTGTCCATCTTATGCATGGTATCATCATAGCGGTGTTGAAGCCCATCCGAAATTCCTTTGCTTGCTGCATCAGACATTTCCTGGCAAAGCTCTTCATATTCACGAATTAAATTCAGCTTTGGTGAAGAGCTTTTAAATATATGCTCGCGAATTGTATTTTCAGGATTATAGCTTGGAGTTTGCGGCAAATAAGAAACTCCTGCTTCTTTGTTTATAACAACACTTCCTTCATCAGGCTGAAGCACTCCCGCAATTGTTGCCAGCAGGGTAGATTTTCCAGTTCCGTTACGACCAATAAGGGCGGCCTTTTCACCTTCCTGAATACCAAAGGTAACTTCAGTAAAAAGTGGCTTTTCCCGCCCGATTTTTTTCAGATTACTAATAGAAAGAATATTCACGTTTTTGATTATACTGATTTACAAAGTCTGTGCAATTACGGTCTTCTTCTGTACATCTTCCGGACTTCTTCCGAATCTCTTCCGATGCAGGTCTACATATAAGTGGGACTTCTTGACATTTTGCCCTCTGCCTTTACAATAAAAATAAATGAAAAAATCCAATAAAAAATCAAAAGTTCTTTCCATAGTAATAACAATCTTAGTACTTCTTATTTTTGCAGCCTGGTATTTTTATGGAAAACCTGAGCTTCATATATCTGAAAATCAGATAAGCCTTGTCCAGACAGAAGAGCCTCTTATAAATAACATTCTAGCCAAAACTTCTCTGAATGAAAGTATGGCTCAAGGGGAAAATGAAGGGGGCGAAAATCCTGCTCAAGAAAACGTGACCCCAGGCACAGAGGTGGCACAGGAAAGCATGGGACCCCAGGGC
>JAIKYB010000112.1 GCA_024683675.1 Treponema sp. | reverse complement strand
AGCCCATTCTTTTCCAGATTCTTTGGAATCAAATACTTTTTAGCAATCTCAAGCTTTTCCTGGTCTATATAACCTGAAAGCTGAATTATTTCGGCACGATCCAGCAAAGGAGATGGAATTGAATCCAGGCTGTTTGCAGTCAGAATAAAGAAAACATTTGAAACATCAAAAGGTAAATCCAGATAATTATCACGGAAGGCCACATTCTGTTCAGGGTCTAAAACCTCAAGCAAGGCAGAAGCAGGATCTCCGTTGTGACTAGACCCCATTTTATCAACTTCGTCTATCATAAAGACAGGAGTCATACTCTTGGTAATTTTCAAGCCCTGAATTACCTTTCCAGGCATAGCTCCAATATAAGTGCGGCGATGGCCTTTAATTTCAGCTTCATCTCTCATTCCGCCTACAGAAAAGCGGTAGAAAGGCTTGTTCATAGCATTTGCAATAGAACGTCCAACCGAAGTCTTTCCAACTCCAGGAGGTCCCACTAAAAGCAAGATAGAGCCCTTAGCATCCTTCTTCATTTTTCGGACAGCCAGATATTCTACAATTCGCTTTTTTACATCATCAAGTCCAAAATGGTCGCCTTCAAGAATTTTTTTTGCACGGCCTAAATCATAATCATCCTTTACTTCAGCCTTCCATGGCAGCTGAGTGACAAGCTCAAGGAAATTTCTGGTTCCAATATACTCAGAAGAATTAGGATCCATTAAGGCAAACTTTTCCAGTTCACTGTCAACGGTTTCTTTAATTTCACCTTCAAAATTAAATTCAGCAATCTTTTTTTTGAATTTCTGATAATCAGTGTCGTTGCCTTCTACAGTTTCGCCTAATTCTTCCTGAATAGACTTCATTTCTTCACGCAAAAAGTATTCACGCTGATTTTTTTCAATCTTATCATTAAGTTCTCGCTGAACCTTTTTCTGAACCTTAAGCAGCTCCTGTTCCTTTTTTATAAATACAAGAACCTGTTCCATACGCTGGCGGACATTTACAGTTTCCAGGATTTTCTGCTGTTCTTCTTTATCAACATTTAAAATTGAAGCAATAAAATCAGCAACCTTTCCAGGATTATCAATATTCACCATATTAAGGCGCATTTCTTCAGAAAAAAGAGGATTGTTTTCACTGACTTCCTTCATTTCACTAATCAAAGCTCGGGTCAAGGCCTTTACTTCAAAGGTGTCAGCTTCTTCATCCTCCAGATATTCAACGGCAACCACCATAGGAGAAGTGTTATGAATTGTTTTTCTGATTTTAAATCTTTTTACAGTAGAAATAAAAATATTAATTCCACCATCCGGCAGATTAACCTTTTTAATAATTCGGGCAACTGTACCTACCCTGTAAAGCTTATCAACAGAAGGATTATCGTCATCAGTTTTAGACATTACAATTCCAATAAATCCATCTTTTTCATAAACATCATCCAAAACCTTTACATCATCAGAAGAATTAATCATCATTGGAGTAAAGATTCCAGGAAAAATAGGACGTCCCTGAAGAGGTATTAAAGTAAGTTTATTAGGTAAAAGCTGGTCAGAAGGAACAATTGAGCCTTCTACAACTTCGTCATCTTTATTATCACTCATACATAAGAATATAATAATGAAAATTGTCAATCGTCAATTAAAAAAGGGTGGTCAAAGCCTTTTACTGTCAGCCTTTTCCACCCCTTCTTAACCTTCAGAAGCCTGGCTTACACCTATTTTTTCTTATTGATAAATTTAAGAACAGGAATTACAGATTCCATTGAATCCTTGAAGAGCCACATTACATTGCGAACTTCTTTCTTTGTAACCTTATCCAAAGAGTTATAGGCCGTAAACATTTTTGCCTGACAAGGCAGTATGTTCTTCTGCATCTCCTCAATTGTGCGAACACCAGAAGCATTAATAACCTGGAAGAGAGCCTGAACAAAAACCTTGCGCTGCTCCTTTTCAAGTCCATCAACCCACTTGTTAAAGCCCTTACTGAAAATTGAACTTGCAGAATTGAATCGGCTCTTCTGAATAAATTCAGAACCCTTTAACTGCCAGGAAAGAGCATCGTGCTGCATAACCCCCATTGCAGAACTTTCTACAATCTGATATTTCTTTGGATGATTAAAAAGCATTCCTACAATAGACAATTCAGGATAAACAGAAGCTATTCTCTTTTCTATAGACTTATATTCATCAGAAGCAAAGAATTCCTTAGGGAATCCGGGACCATCAAAATTATAAACCTGAGCAATTCTCTTTTGTAAATCAGCTCCACAGCGTACAGCTGTATTTACAGCAAGATTTCCTCCCTTAGAATGCCCAACAATTATAAAGTTTCCTTCAAGAGCAGAAGCCGCAGCCTGGAAAAACTTCAGGGCATCAGCCTGAGCTGGAATTTCATCCAGATAGGCAAGATTAAAATCTTCTTCCCAGCCCATAAGAGT
>JAIKYB010000099.1 GCA_024683675.1 Treponema sp. | reverse complement strand
TTCATCCCAGCCTTGACCAGCCTTTGGCCCAAACTCTGGAACTCCAGGCTGATATTCGTGGTAAATTGCCATGTCATCATGAAAAAGCCCGTGGCCGCGGATATGTTCAAAGCCGATTTTTTCCTGCACCAGCTTAAGCTGCTCAAAATACTGCTTTTGCAGGGCCAGACCCATGCGGCCGGTCCCGATACAATAAAATGCGTTGTTATTAAAAGTTACGTTTTCCTTGCCTGTGATTTTGTAGTTCATATGTTGTCCTTATAAAAAATGCGCAGATTTTTTTTAGGGGAGGAATGTCAGGAGGGGAAAGCCTTCCCCTCGGCCGCACTTCGTCGCGGCCTACCCCTTCGTACGGGGGCTGCGCCCCCGTAACGCCCCTGCTCTGTGTCGGCAAGCATAGCTTGCCTCTGAGCCATTCTTTCGATGAACCTAAAAAGGCCCGCTGTCGCAGCCCTTTTTTTAACTGTTCTTCGATTTTAGGCTTCCCATGGGTATCTCATATCCCAGTCAGTGCGCAGGCTGTCCATTACATCTATCAAAGCTTCTGATTTTTTAAAGCTGTGAATATCCGATTCTGTTTTTCCGCTTAAAATACATTCTGTTGCGTGAGCAAGCTCATACTCATAGCCATTTACCGCAAAGGGCTTGTTAATTTCGCAAACAAGGTCAGCTTCGCCACCCCAAATATTTTTGTAGGCATAAACCAGGGCCTTTTGTACCATAAAAAAGTTTTCCATTGTAATGTAGCCCTTACTTCCGTAAATGGTTGCAGGATGACTTTTTTCCGGATTTGGAAGGTCCATTGCAGACTGGAAGCTTGTAACAATTCCATTTTCAAAGGTAAGGTTTACGCTGTTCCAGGCATCTATTCCTTTAAACATTCTTACAGAAGAGGAGTGTTCTTTTACAGGTGAAAAATCTGCAAACATCATGGCAAAATAAATGTTGTAGATTCCTAAATCAAGCAGGGCTCCGCCTGCAAGCTCAGGGGCATAATTTCTGTCATTAGGATCATAAGGATTTCTGTTGTTAAAACGAGAATCTATATTTTTAATTTCGCCGATTGTTCCCTTTGCAATTTCCTTTTTGATTTCTGCTACGCATGGATTAAAGGCTGTCCACATGGCTTCCATAAAGAAAAGCTTTTTTTCACGGGCAAGCTTTGTCATGTCATCCAGCTGCTGGCGGGAACAGCCTGCAGGTTTTTCACAAAGTATATGCTTTCCGGCCTTCAAGGCCTGCATTACAGATTCATGGTGAAAGGCATGAGGATTTGCAATATAGATTGCATCTACTTCCGGGTCAGAAAAAAGCTCTTCGTAAGAACCATAGGCTTTCTGGAAATTGTATTTTTTAGCAAAATCCTGAGCACGCTGCAGATTTCTGCTTGCAACGGCATAGAGTCGGATTTTGTTACCATCCATATTTTTCAGGGCATTATTTTTTACACCATTCATGGCTGTTGCCATAGAGTTTGCAATTCTTCCGGGCGCAAGTATGGCCCAATTAATATAATCTTTCATGCTAATAGTATAAGCCCTGATTGCGTGGAAAAGGTGAATAATTCTCTATTTTAGTTGTTTATTTATTTTGGGGATAAAAAAGAGCTGCTCCTTTTGGAACAGCCCTGTTAGTTTGTATGCTAGAAATGGGAGGTAGACTCTAAAAGAAGGCTAGAAACGGCCTTCGTCCTTGTCCCAGTAGCCTAGTTCGTTGTGGGCTAGGGTGAAGTTTACTACTTCGTCTACTGTTGTGAAGCAGAGGCCTACAACTGTGTCGGCACAACCGTAGTAGATTGCGATTTTGCCGTCTTTTTCGTCTGTAAGAGCTGCAACAGGGAAACAAACGTTGTCTACGAAGCCTGTTGTTTCGTATGGCATTTCTGGAGTGAGCATATAGTCACCACAGCGGTAGCGTACGATAGATGGCTTGTCATGATCAAGGATTGCTGCAGAGAATGAGTAAACAAATCCGTTACAAGTTGTTGCAACTCCATGATAGAACATGAGCCAACCCTTTTCATTCTTTCCTTCTGGAGTTTTGTATTCAATTTCAATAGGAGCTGGACCACAACCAATCTTTACTCCTTGCCACCAGCCCTGTCCGCCTTTCTGCATAACAAGTCTGTGTTTTCCCCAGTATTTCATGTCTGGAGACTGTGAAAGAAGAATATCACCAAATGGAGTGTGTCCTGAATCAGAAGGACGAGAAAGCATTATGAACTTGCCGTCAATCTTTTTAGGGAAGAGTACAGCATTGCGGTTGAACGGAAGGAATGGATTTTCCAGGCGTGTGAAATCTTTGAAATCTTTTGTAGTTGCAACTCCGATAGAAGCACCGTCAAAGTCACCACACCACATTACATAGTATGTATCATCAATTTTTACACAACGTGGGTCATAGGCATAAAATGGATCATGTGGAGTTCCATCAGGATCATGCATGTGGATTTTTTCTTTCTGGAATTCCCAGTGAATACCGTCATCAGAATCTCCAATGTAGAGGAATGGACGAGCTGATGTATCTTCTGAACGGAATACACCCTTGAATTTTCCATCCCAAGGGATTACTGCTGAGTTATAAATACGACCCATTCCTTTGAATGGATTACGACCGATTACTGGGTTAGCGTCATAGCGCCAGATTGGAAGCCAGCAGTCTGCTGGTTTGTCCTGCCATGGAATGTTTGGTAAATTACCGCCACTGATAATTTTTGCCATAGTTTTCTCCTTGTCTTTTGGACTTATGTCCTGTCTTTGTAATTTCAGATTAGCGTGTAAAATGCTAATTGTCAAGGAAATTTAACTAAAAATCTAGAAAAATAATAAAAGTTAACTTAAATTTACTTAAAAAAGATATGGGCTGGGTGAGGGCTCGGGAATGTGCTGGGCGCGGAAGGAGAGACGGGCGGGCGCGGGAAGTGACGTGCGAGTGGGCCGGAAGTGGGTCATGTGACTTCCCCCTCGTCATAAATATCATTATAATTGTTTCTATGAAAACATACAAAATATCGGAAATTGAGAAAAAAAGAATCCTGGGACGTACTGCTCCTCTGGAAAAAAATAAAGCCCTGACTTTGTTTTGGGCGGCATCAGCTTTGGAAGTAAACGTAAAATCTTCTGAGCTTTATGTTTTATTTTCTTCTGATTATGAAACAAGCGAGCCTTGGGTTTCAATTTTTATTAATGGAAGACCTGTATCGCGCTTTATGGTAGAGAAGGGAGAGCCAAAATGGTTCTGTGTGGCGCGAAATTTAAATCCCGAAAATGAAAATCTGATTTCTATATATAAAGACACCCAGCCTATGACAGGAGAAGCAAAGCATTCTCTTTTTATTCATGAGCTTGGACTTTCTGATAATGGAAGCTTCGAAGAGCCTAAAGAACGCAGGTTAAAGCTTGAGTTTGTTGGTGACAGTATTACTTCCGGAGAAGGTCTTGCTGGTGGACCAGAAGAAATGGACTGGATTACCCAGTGGTTTGTTGGAAGCCAGACTTATGCTGCTCAAACAGCCCGAGAACTTGATGCTGATTTTTCTGTTATCTCTCAGTGTGGCTGGGGTCTTTGCTGGGGCTGGGACGGCAACCGAAATAGTATAATTCCTCCTTATTATGAGCAGACTTGCGGAGTAATGTGGGGAGAGTATCAGGAAAAGCTTGGTGCAAAGCTGCCTTATAATTTTAATGGCGGTTCTGATTTTGTTGTAATCAATCTTGGAACAAATGATAATGGAGCCTTTTTCCAGCCTCCTTGGCAGGAAGCTGAATTTGGAGATAAGTACCGCCTAAATCTTAATGCAGATGGTTTTGTTTGCGATCAGGATTCAAAGGTTATTATTGAAGGTGCTAAAAAATTCCTTAAAAATGTAAGAAAAAATAATCCAAGAGCTATAATTATCTGGTGCTGGGGAATGATTAAACTGGACCTTGTACCAACCCTTATTCAGATTGCAGTAGATGAGTATATGGAAGAAAGTTCAGATTTAAGAGTTTGTACTTTAGAGCTTGATTCAATGGAAGAAGTTGAAAAGCTTGATGAGGATAAGGGGTCTCGTGGACATCCGGGCCCTAAAACTCATAAGCTTGCAGCAAAAAAGCTTACAGACTTTATGCGTAAGTTATACTAAAAAAAATACTCCGGCTTTGACCGGAGTATTTTTTTGCTTAATCAAAATGTTATTCAGCTAATCTTAAATTATCAATTAAGATTTGGGAATCTTCTTCTGCGCCGTAAATAACAAATCCCATTTCAAGAACGCTTTCTTTATGAGCAGCTCCTCTTTTTGAGATATCGAATTCGACTGCCTGAATTCCAGGTGCAAGTTCAATGGCTTCTGTATCGCTCCAGGCCCAGGTATCACCAGTCTTTGTATAGAACTGAAGGGTGAGTGGACTAGAAGCCTTGTTGTTTACATCAAGGCGAAGCTTGTTGTAGTCTGACCAGTTTGTTTCAAGTAAATCTGTGCAGTAGAAATGAGCAGAAGTTCCGTCTCCACCCATTTTCTTAAAGGCAAATTTAATTGAACTTGAACCTTCGCTCTGCCAGTCTTCTGTGGTGTCTGTTGCATCTGAGAATTCTGAAACAAGGTATTTGTTTCCCCATTCTTCCCAGGCGTCCAGAACAGGCTCCCAGAAGCAGCCTTCTTCTCCATCATCAAGCATTGCTTCATCTGCTGCAAGTACAGCAGAAGCCTTTGCTTCTTTGATGACAGTTTCTGTTGCTGCTGTCTGCTTTTCACTTACCTTAGGTTCTTCTTTATCCTTTTTAGAACATCCGCTTATGATAAGAGCTGTTGCTGTAAATACAATTGCGATTAAAAGGCTGATCTTTTTCATTATTTCTTGCTCCAGAGAGTAAGGTCATCAATAAAGATTTTTGAAGCTGGATGAACTCCGTCAATATAGAAGGTAATTCCGAAAGATTTTACATCAGTAGGAATTGCAACTACTGCAGTTGTAAGAGTGAAGGTTACTGTATGTACACCAGGTTCAAGGGTAACTGCATCTGAGTTTCCCCACTGCCAGTTAGCACCTGTTTTTGAATAGAACTGAACTGTTACAGGATAGTCATTTGGATTGTTTACAGTTACTGTAAGATATTTGTAAGTTCTCCAGTTGCTGATAACCATATCTGAGCATTCATAGATACATGACTGAAGTGGATTTCCAGGAAGAGCAGCATAGTCAAGCTGTCCACAAGTTCCTTTACCATCCCAGCGTGCTACTGCATCCTGTGCTGTTGAGAACTGCTTTTCCATAAATTTGTTACCAAAGCTGTCCCAGCCGTCGCGAACGGCATTGATATACATACCTTCTTCAAAATCATCGAGGGTAGTTGGTGTGGTTGTTGGCATTGCTGCGTCAACTTCTGCTGTTGGGGAAGCTGCAAAAGCTGCAAAAGAAATTGCGGCTGCTGCTAAAAGTGTAATTAGTTTTTTCATTTAATTCCTCCAGTAAAACTGATTTACTAGTAAATTATAGCACTCTTTTATTTAAAATCAAATAAAATTAAGAAAAATATTGTTATAAATTTAAGTAAAAATTAAAGTTGAATTTAATAAATTTAAGTAAAAATTACTTGATAAATTGTATTTATGATTTATAATGAGAGTGAAAATTATTTTCAGGAGATACAAATGAAAAAGTTTTTTCTTTTTTCCCTGGCAGCAGCTTCTATTCTTTTTATAACAGCCTGCTCAGGTTCTGCTGACAAATTAGTTGAAGCAGAAAAAATGGAGCTGCATGGTGCAAAGCTTCTTACAGAAAATCCTGGTTTTACAGGAAAAGGCTATGTGAGCTTTGCTTCTCATATAAACGGTTATATAGAAGTTCCATTTTCTGTAAAAGAAGACGGTCAGTATGCTGTAATGTTGAATTTTGCAAATACAACAAAGGATGATTGGTCTGCTGTTCGAGTAGAATTTGATGATGGTAAATACCTTTGTTCACAGAGACTTCCATATTCAGAAGACTTTTCTTCTATATATGTTAATGCACCAATGGAAGTTGAAAAGGGTAAGCACACTCTTAAGATAATAGCAATTAATCGTGGCTGGATGCTTGATAGTGTAAAGGTTAGTCCAGTAACTCCTGAAATACTTGCAAAAATTACTCCATCTGTTGAACCTGTTTCTAAAAATGCAAGCCCTGCAGTAAAGGAGCTTATGCAATATCTGGTTTCAATGAGAGGAAAGGGAATTATTTCTGGTCAGCAGATTTCTACAATGCTTGATGTTGATGTAATTAATGAAGCAACCGGAAAATATCCTGCAATTCTTGGTATTGATATGATTGATTATTCTCCTTCTCGTGTAGAACATGGCGCAAGGGGAAATGTCGTACGTAAGGCTAAGGTTTGGGTAAAAAATGGAGGGCTCATTACTTGTGCCTGGCACTGGAATGCCCCAGCCCAGCTTGTAGATGAAGACAGACCTGAAATGCACTGGTATGATGGTTTCCGCACAAAGGCAACTAAGTTTGATTTTACAAAGGCCCTCAAAGATCATAATAGTGAAGAATATCAGCTGATTATCCGTGATATTGATGCTATTGCAGTCCAGTTAAAATCTCTGCAGGATTCAAATATTCCTATTTTATGGCGTCCTCTGCATGAAGCTTCCGGCGGCTGGTTCTGGTGGGGTTCTAAAGGAGCCTCTAACTATATAGAACTTTACAAAATCCTCTTTGATAGATTAGAAAATTACCACAAACTGAACAATCTTATTTGGGTTTGGAATGCCCAGAATCCGGAATGGTATCCTGGTGATGAATATGTTGATGTAGTTTCTTATGATACTTATCCTGGCAAACGGGTTTATGGAACCTTCCATGATTATCTTCAGCTTGTTCAGACAGCTTCGACACTTCCAAAGCTCTGTGCACTTTCAGAAAATGGACCGCTTCCGGATGTTGTAAAGCTTGGACAGGAAAAAAGCCCATGGTCCTGGTTCTGCACCTGGTGTGGAGAATTTGTAGAGCAGGGCGGTTCTTATTCAGAAGAATATACTGATCTTGCAAGTCTTAAAACTTTCTATAATGACGAGTATCTTATTACTCGGGATGAAATAAACTTAGGAGGAAATTAATGAAAAAGTTTATTATGGTATTGGCAGCTGCGGCTTTGTTTATGGGACAGCTTGTCGCTGCGGGAGATAAATATATGGCAGAAAAAGAAGAAGTTAGAATTCAGAATGTTATGGCAAAAATCCGAAGAGGTGAGCCTGTAACAATTGCGGCACTTGGTGGTTCAATCACAACTGGTTATGCATCTAATCCAATTTCAACAAACAGCTGGGCTGGAAAAACTGAAGCCTGGTTTCAGACAATTTGTGATAAGTCTGGCTCTAAGCTTACATTTTTAAATGAAGGTGTAAGTGGAACTGATTCGGCCTTTGCAGTTGCTCGTGTTCAGGATCATATAATCAAAAATAATGTTGATCTTGTAATTCTGGAATTTGCTGTAAATGATCAGTGGTTAGACGGGGCAAGTAGAAAACGCACTTATGAAGGTGTAATTCGTCAGATTATGAATAATTCTGATACTGCAATTTTGGCTCTCTTTATCAATACTTTGGGAGATAATCTTCCTGGACAGCAGTATGAACAGCAGCCTATTTGCGAGTACTATCATATTCCTTTTGTAAGCTGGAAGGATTGCGTTCTTAAAAATGGAAAAAAATCTGATTTTAAGGCCTTCTACGATGGCCAGGAAACAGTTCATCCAAATAATGCCGGTCATGCTTCTATTGCTTCTTATATTATTGAAAAGCTTGATTCTTACTGGAACGCTCTTCCTGCAGATAAAGCAATTCCAGCTGCAGAAAAGAAGCTTCCTGCACCTTTTACTGATGATGCTTTTGAATTTGTAACTTATTATCACAAGGATAATATTGAAGCCGCTTCAAATACCGGCTGGAAGGTTGGGGGAACTCCTCGCCATGACGACTGGGTAAAAAGAGGAAATGTTCGTGAAGGCTGGCAGACTAATGAGGTTGGAGCAGAAATTACATTTGAGGTTGAAGGTTCAACAATTGGTGTAACTTATGCAGAAAGTGACACCTTCCGTAATGCAGTTGCCTGGGTAACTGGTCCGGATGGAAAAGCCTCTTCAAAGGTAATTCTTCAGTGCTATGTTTCTTACAGAAGCGGTTACTATGGCTGGGCTTACAGAGAGCTTGTTCATAGTGATAAGGTAGAAAAATATACCGTTCATATCCAGTGCTCAAAGAGAGCACCTGCAGACAGGAACGGTAAATATTGTAATATAACTGGAATTATTGCTGCGGGGAAGTAACTGAATCGCGGAGAATAATTTTTCCACTTACAAGATGGCGGCCTTTCATATAAGGCTGCTTTGTAATCTTGCTGATAATCAGGTCGGCGGCCACCCTTGCGGTGTCTTCCGGCTTGATGTGCACAGTTGTCAGCGGAACAGACATCCTTCCGTTTGGCAGATAATCGTCAAAGCCTGTTACTGAAATATCTTCAGGAATCTTATAACCCTTTTCAATCAGTTTTTCGCATACAATTGCTGCTGTTTCGTCACAGTTGCATACAAAGGCTGTTGGCATATCATCGTAAGGAAGTTTGATATCAATTTTGCTTCCCTTTTTGTCGCGGTCATTTATGATTGTTGAAACAGGTGCTTCAAAGCCGTTTTCCAGCATAGCCTTGTAAAAGCCCATGTATCGGTCTCGGATTGAGGTTGTTGCATCAAAATTACCTACAAAGCGGATTTTTTTGTGTCCCTGTGAAATTACGTAACTTGTAAGCATGTAAGAACAGTAATAATCATCATTTGAAACACAATCTAACTGAAGTTTATTTGTGTAAAAATCCAAAAGAATAAAATTGTCATAATTTGCGTGGATGGTCTTTAGATATCTGTCATTTGTTTGGCCTAAAACAATAAGACCATCAACTTTGTTATCCTGAATAAGGCGTGGAATTGTACATTCTTCTTCATCCTTATCAGAAAGTAATTCCATAATACTGTAGTAATTACGGCTTAAAAGCTCAGTTGATACAAAATTAAAAAGATACCAGTAGAAGGAATAATTTTGAGAGAAGAATCTGTTTGGTATAAGTATTCCTATGTTTCCTGTAATCTTTCCGTTTAGTTGACTTATACCGTTTTTCTTCTGCTTGTAACCCATTTCAGCAGCAAGATCTTTAATCTGCTTTCTTAATTCGTCTCCGACCCCTTCTTTATTTGACAGTGCTTTTGATACTGTAACTACGCTGATGTCTAGTTTAGCGGCAATATCAGATAGGGTCACCTTTTTTTTCTGTTCCATAAAGTAAATTGTAACATTTTTTACTTAAAAAAACAACTATCTTTCGATAACGTTTTCGTAAAGAGTGGGGAAAAATATATGCGATATTTTATTGTTATTTTGCCAGCTTTTTATTACACACCCAGAGCCCTAGAGAGAAAATCCAGGTAACCAGAAGAATAAGTGGAATTACAAACCAGATGGTCTGAAGTCCTCCGTCAAGGAAACCGTACCAGTCATAGCTGTGACTAGTTTTTCCATTTTCCAGATGAAGAAGGATGTTTGGAATGTAATACAAAGAATACAAAACCATAGGAATTACGCCTGTTATGCTCTGCTTGAATGAGATTTCTGTTGGTTCAAAGAAGATAAAAGTTATGATGCAAAGAAGAGGAGTGAGCAGGTGCATAAAAAGATTTGAATTCATAAAGTATGCGAAGTAGGTCGTTGTAGTTCTTGGTGCAAGGAAGAAAACTGTAACCATCATTGTAAGAGTTACTCCGGTTGTTGCTGCAAGCTTAAGGTAATTCATAAGAGCAGGCATCTTTTTGCATTTTCCTTTTGCTATGAGAATCAGGTAAATGGTGTAAATGCAGGAGATAATTCCCGCAAAAACATTTGAGTCTACTGTAAAGTATTTGAAGGCTTGAAAATTCCTAGAAGAAAGCACCTTTACATCACCCATAAATTGAAAGCCGATTATCATGCTGATTGTTGCAAATAAGGTAAAAATAAAAATGACTACATTAAAAATGAAAGATAATTTCTGTCTTTTTGACATAAAAAGCCCCCATAAATCAGTTTAAAGATTTTAGCTGATTTTTATGGGGAGTAAAAGTATTGTTTATAGAAAATTAGTTAAAAGTTTTGTTATAATTAACTAACTTTTCTTTGCTTTAGAAGCCTTTTAATAACCCAATTTCTTGTCGACCAGATAATGCAAGCTTTTTCCCTTGCAAAAGTTTTGTAAATCCTCCAGAAACATTTCAACATTTCGGTCTTTTGTGTAGGCTAGTGTAAGGTTTCCGGCAACGTGTGGTGTAATTAAAAGATTCTTTGTTTTCCAGAGTCTGTGTCCGGCAGGAAGAGGTTCTGTCTGGAATACATCAAGGGCCGCTCCGGCAAGGTCTCCGCTTTCAAGCCTGTCTGCCAGAGCCTCTTCATCTATAGCTGAGCCACGGCCAACATTTATGATATAGGCTCCCTTTGGAAGAAGTTCAAGTCTTTCGCGGGAGAGAAGGCCTTTTGTTTCTGGAGTTGCTGGCAGGCTCATAGCAAGCAGATCTGTTTCCGGGAGGATAGAGTCAAGTTGACTTACAGGAAGTACTTTGTCATAAACTGTGGCACTTGATTTTCCGGACCGGCAGACTCCGACAAGAGAGGCTGGCTCAAAGGCGCGGGCCCTCTTTGCAAAGTTTGTACCGATGTCGCCTGTTCCCAAAACTGTGATACGGGAGTTTTTAAGTGATTTTTGAGGGCGGGGTGACAGCCAGAGTCCGTTTCGACTTTCTTCAAAGAATTCATTAAGGCGGCGCATCATAACAAGAGCTGTGGCAATCATGTGTTCAGCAATGGAAACTCCATAGGCTCCTGCTGAGTTTGTAAGAAGGCAGTCTTCATTTGCAAAATATCCGGCTTTCATAATGGAGTCTACTCCTGCCCAGGGTAGGCAAAGCCATTTAAGCTTTTTGCTGCTATTAACAATGGAGGGGGCAAACCCATAGATTATATCTGCATCAAAATTAGACTGAGGAATTTGGCTTTCTTCATTATAGAAGAAGGTTTCGGCGCCAAATGAGGCTGCTTTTTCTTTTATAAGTTCTATGTGCTTTTCTTCAAGCAGATTATTAATTACTAAGATTTTCATGGGGAGAGTATAGCATATTTTTTAGGATAATGCTTCAGGTGTAAAATTCTTTACAATTTGATTTTTGTATTTTATTCTGAAAACATGAAGAAGCTTATTTCTATTTTGAGTTTGTTGATTTTCTTGGCTGGACTTTATGCACAGGGGCTTGCGCATGGAGGGGAAACTTCTGGAGGCGAGGGCCCTTTGGGACAAGTGGGGTCCGAGGAATATGCGCTGACATTTTTTAAGATGATGAATGAAACTCAGACAAAGCTTACTTATATGAATAAAAAATCTGCTATGGCAAAGGTTGGAACAGAAACCGTGCATGGGGATATTTCCGGGACTCTTTTTTATGATGTGCAAATTAAGGGACTTGGCGCTCTGGTCACTCTGCGTTACACAAATTACTGCGACCGGGAAGGCTGGACCTTTGATGGTGAGATACTTACCCGGTCGAATATGTCTCAAAATGGTACTTTTGAAGGGACTGTAAAGGTTAGGGGCCTGGCTCCGGGGGAACTTGTTTATGATAAGGTGGCCTTGGTCAAGGGAAATCCGGGTGACGGAAACTACCTGGTTAGAAGGCCTGGACAAGCAGATGCTGAAGTTTCTTATAAAGTATATCTAAAATCCAAGGAATAGTTTTATTTTTCAAATTTTCCATTATCAAGCTTCTGGGACTCACTTTCAACCCAGGCAACTTCAAAGCCGGAGGAAAGGGCAATTTTCCAGGAGCCAAGATTTGAAAGACTTGTTCCGTAATAAGGAATTGCCCCGCGGCGAAAGGCTTCGTTTCTGAGGAGACTCACCAAGGTTCTTCCAATGCCACGATTGCGATATTCGCTCATTACGTCAATTCCAATCTGCCAGAGCTTTGGAGTATCAGCAGAACAGCCGGCCATACCCATAATTTTAGGATTGCCTTTTTCATCGGTGCAGCTTTCATCCAGGGCAATTACTGCCAGC
>JAIKYB010000088.1 GCA_024683675.1 Treponema sp. | reverse complement strand
ATAGCACTTAATATCCGACAGTATCTGGATACAGCAGATTTGATGTGTGAATATAATGTAGAGAGCGGAGACAGAATTGTAATTCCATTCAGCCAGTATTTGTCAAAGATAATGGTAGATGGAGAAGTAAGTTCAGTAGTGGAAGAGGATGCATGGCCATTAAGAAGACTTTCCGCAATTATTTCAGGAAACCTTACAGCATATTCATCAACAAGAAATGTAAAGGTAACTTCAGTAGATGGAAGTGTAAAAGAGTATGACTTATTCAAGGCAACTCGTTTTGGAGATATTTCTCAGAACCCTTATGTATATGCAGGTCAAAAGATTACTGTTGGAAGAATCGTACGTCGCGTATCAATTTCTGGACAGGTAGAACGTCCTGGTACTTACGAACTTTTAGAGGGTGAAAATCTTGATGCCCTTATTAATTATTATGGTAGTGGCTTTACAGAGTTTGCAGATCCTACTCGTATTGAAGTAACCCGCTTGCTTGATATAAATGACAATTCTGTTGAAAATAGAGTTGGTAAACAGATTTATTTATCAGAAGAAGATGTAAAATCTGATTACAAGCTTGTTTTGTATGATGCTGTTACTGTTCCTTCCTATAGAGAATTGAAACCTGTAGCCTTTATTGAAGGTGCAATATATGTTTCTGAAGGTGTTTCTCTTGAAGCTTCAAATAAAAAAGAAGTTCGTATTATTGAAGGTATGAATTATGGTTCCTTTGTAAGACAGAACCGTGCATTATTTGGTGCAACAAGTGATTTGGAAAAGGCTTATATCATTCGTAATGATGAACATATTCCAATTAATCTTTATGATTTCTTGTATGATGCGGGCTTCTATTCGGAATTGACTGTTCAACCTTATGATATACTTATGATTCCATTCAGACAGTTCTTTGTAACCGTTTCTGGTTCTGTTAATAATCCTGGCCGCTACCCTTATATTCCAGATCGAACTTATGATTATTATATTGGTCTTGCAGGAGGATTTGTTCGTACTCAAAATACAGGAAATGCAGTTTCTATTAGAGATATTGAAGGAAAGAAATTAACTAAAAAAGATTATATTACCCCTGAATGTAATATTGAAGCAAAGGCTAATTCTTTTGGCTATTACTTTAATCAGTATGCACCAATTTTAACAACCTTGCTTTCGATTGTTACTTCGGGCTTGACCGTATTTGCTATTATTAATAAAAACTAAATAAACAAAATAAAAGGCTGGATAATAAGAATTATATTCTGTCAATTATCAATTGTGACAATGACATAAAAACTTATTAGCCAGCCTTTTTTATTGCTTATAATTTACTAACTTCTTGTCTATTCTTGAAAATAAACTCCAGTTACAGTTCCGTTTTGACCAGCAAGGTAAATATCCTGGCTTTTCCATGCTGTAGCGTCGCTTGCTGTTAGAACATAGTATAATTCACTCGCAGTAGCTGTGATTACTCCAGAACTTGTATTTACTGAGCCGTTCAGGATTTGGCCTTCAAAGTAGGTAGTCCAGCTGCTGTTTATTATCTTAAATGCTGCACCACTATTTTCAAAAGTAATTTTTAGAATAGAACCTTCTGTTGCACTTGAAAAGTAAGATTTATCTAATTTGTAATCATTATTCCATCCTAATTCTGCTGTACTTGAATTTACTGTTTTTGCTTTACTACTATCCCATCCAATAGAACTTGTTGTAGGAATTTCATATTCTGGTATTGAATAGTCTGTTACACCAACTGTAGTCATCATTGCTTCTATAATGGTAGGGAAGTACCATTCGCAGGTATTCCTATTGAGCCAGCCGTGGTGTTCACCGTTGTAACCAGAAGCTGTGTTTTCATTTCCATCTGCATCAGCAATCATGTTATCCCATAAAACTACAGGAATTCCTATTTCTTTAGCTTTTCCAAAATAAGAATTAACCCATTTTATACGTTCATCTGTATTATCTTTATTAGAGGCACTTGCTTCACCCATAACAACACCAATTCCTCTACTGATATAATTAGTGTTTAGATAATTAAAAAGTGAAGTAAGAGAAGATTCATCAGAAGAATCAAAGGTTGAATCTTCATTTGCCATTGCAAAATTGTAAGGCGAATAGGCATGGGTAGAAAGAATAAGTTTATCGCTGGCGCTGCTTCCCTCTGGTTCTTCAGGCATTGTATAAGCTCCCAACATTGTTGTATCAGAGCCGCTTGCCGCATAACCAGGTACCATTATATAGCGGTTTGCATTGTTTCCGCCTGTCGCACGAATTGCTTCAATACAAGTGTTTTCATAGTCGGTAATTACATCACAATACTCTTTTGCAAGAGAAGAACTTGAAAAATACCATTCATATGAGCTACCAACATCTCTTGGTTCATTTAGAACTTCAAAAATGAGTTTTTCGTCATAATCATTGTTGAAAGTATTTGCAATTTGAGTCCAAACCTTTTCAAGATAGGCTTTTGACTTTGTTTGAATTGTTGTGTCATCCAGAGAAAGTGCAAAGCCAGGATTTGAAGCAATGTCTGTAGTAGAAAAATTGTCGTGATGAATATTCAAAATAACATAAAAACCATCTTCAATTGCCCAGTCTACAATTTCTTTTACGCGAGCCATCCATTCAGAATTAATAGTGTAGTTTCCGTCTGTACTTACATGGTTGTGCCAGCTTACAGGAATACGAATTGTTTCAAAGCCTGCAGCCTTTACAGCATCTAGCATTTCTGCTGTTGTTTTTGGCATTCCCCAGCTAGTTTCAGTTCCTGCTCCGTAGTTTGTATTACTATCAGTTGCATCCAAAGTATTTCCAAGATTCCAACCGATAACAAGCTTCTTTGCAAATTCAATACTAGAAAGTGAAGTGTCGAGGCTTGATGTGGTGTCTGTATTGTCGCTTCCGCTTGTGTCAGAGCTATCACTACCTTCTGTGTCTGTATTGTCGCTTCCGCTTGTGTCAGAGCTATCACTACCTTCTGTGTCAGTATTGCCACTTCCACTTGTATCAGATGTGTCGCTTCCGTCAGAATCAGTATTTTCGTCATCATCATTGTTGTCAGATTCGTCATTCTGTGTTGAAGTTTCTTCGGTCTGTGTATTACTATTGTTTCTACTATTTGAATCTAGTAAATCACATCCCGTAAACACAAGTGCCGCAGAAAGTAAAATCGCCGAAAGTTTTTTTACTATCAAAGATGATTTTTTCATTTAATTACCTCCAAAGAAAAGGGCTGCTAAAAAAGTTAAAAATCTTATTGTTGAAATTGACAACAATTTTTAATTTTCAACTTTTTTAACAGCCCTTAAGCTTTTATATATTACAATTTAATTTGAATTTTTTACAAGAGAATCTAAAATTTCTGGGAAGAACCATTTTAGATTTCTACGGTCAAAATATCCAAATTTTTCACCTTGATTTGGATTAGCTTCTGCAGCTCCATTATCCCACAGGAAGCATGTAATTCCATATTTTTTACTATCAGAAATAAAGAAGTCAAACCATTTTACTCGTTCTTCCAAATTTCCTTTATTTGTTGCTCCGTATTCTCCAATTACTACCGGATATCCATTTGTTACAAATTTATCGTTAAGTCTTTTGAAAATACCTGCAAGTTCATTCTGGAGAGCAGGAGTAAAGCTCTTTGCTCCTGGTGTCTGCATTGCAAAAGTGTATGGAGAATAAGCATGGGCGGAAAGAATCAATTTTCCAGCTTCATCATCCTCTGGCATTTTGAAAGCTGAAGCAAGGGCAGAATCTACACTTGCGCCAAGAGCTGGAATCATAACGTAACGCTTTTGGTTGTTTCCACCACTTTCCCTAATTGCATCAAGGGCAAACTGATTAAGTTTATTCAAACAAGCTGCAGCCTCTACACATTCAGCGGCATTCTTATCAAACCACCACTCATGGCTTGTTCCGCAAAGACGAGGTTCATTCAAAACTTCAAAAACAAGGTGCTCATCATAACCATTGTTGAAGGCTGTTGCAATCTGGCTCCACAAATTGTAAACAAATTTTGCAGATTCAACGTAGTTGGTTTTGTTAGGATAGTAACCGTGTCCTTTTGGCATTTTTGCTGGATTATTATAGTTGTCGTGGTGACAGTTCAAAATTACATACATGTCATTTTCAATAGCCCAATCTACAATTGTTTTTACACGGTTCATCCAGTTTTTATTTACTGTATAAGAGGAATCCATATGGATATTCCAGCTTACAGGAATACGGATAGATTTAATTCCTGAGGCGGCAAGAGTATCAATCATTTCTTTTGTAGTTAAAGGTTGTCCCCACTGTGTTTCTCCTGGAGCATCAAGGGTGTTTCCAAGATTCCAGCCGACCTTCATGTCGATTACAGTCTGTGCTGCACTAATTCCCTTAAATTCAATTTTTCCATCGTCTTTTAGGATTTTGTTTTCATCGTAAAGTTTTGGTGGTTTTGCATCTGATTGCAATGGGTTTGTTTGTTCTTGAGTTGTAGATGCCGATTTATTGTTCGTTGCACAGCTTAAGAAAACTGTAGAAAAAACAAGTGATACAAAAAAAAGTGTTTTTAAAATTTTTTTCATAAAAAATACCTCGTTTTATAAGTGTTTTTTTACTATAAACTATAGAAATTGATTCTGCAACTTGAGAAAATGAATGTTAAACATTATATTTTTATCCATATGAAGTCGAAGATAAAGTCAAAGGTCTTTTTAATTTTATTTGTAATTTCAATTATCGTTATTGCCCTTCTGTTTTTTATAACAAAACAAATTGCTCAAAGAAATAATACAGAAGTTACAAGTGCAAAATTAGTTCCTGCTGTTGCCGCCGATGCTTCTGGTTCAGATTCTGATTCTTACACAAAATTAATGCAGAATGAAACTTTTAAAACCTTTGTAACCTTAAATCCGACAGAAACCCTTATTAGTTCTCAAATAATGGATTTGAATGATGATGGTTTTGACGATGAAGTTATAGTTACAAGAAAAGCTGGTTCTCAATATTTTTACATTATTCCAACTTTGTATAATTCTTCAACTGGAGATTATGAAA
This sequence comes from Treponema sp., assembly GCA_024683675.1. Taxonomy (GTDB): domain Bacteria; phylum Spirochaetota; class Spirochaetia; order Treponematales; family Treponemataceae; genus Treponema_D. Next base: position 7,444 of record JAIKYB010000088.1, on the reverse strand, counting down.
GAATCGCCCAAATTCAGACAAAGAATTCTCGAATAAAGAATTTTTCTTATTTTGGGATGGATATGTCGGGAGAACACAGAACAGATTTAATTTATCAGGGTGTTGAAGACGATGGAATTTCGGTTTTAAAGATTTATATGTGTAAAAAAACAACATCTGGTTCAAATGCTTATGAACTTATAAATATAGGCGATTTTAAATCGGATGAAACAATCTTTATTCAGCAGGTTGAGCGCTCAGAATCTTATGCGCTTTCTTTGTCTAAAGGTGCTAGTTATTCTGTTTGGGTTTATAAGTCAGAAAATTTTGGAAAGGAAGGGGCTGAAGCAAGTTCAAATCAGATTCAGCAGGAGTATAAATGGAATGCCCTTATGCAGACTTTTGAGTTAGCTCAGGAATATAAAGTAAATGCCAATCGAATTGCAGCAAAAGAACTTTCTCGTATTCAGGATGGAACTGTAGAAACCTTTGCAGGATTTTTAAATGGTCTTTGGTATAAAACTGCTAATACAGATTCAAATATTCGTTATATTTATTTTGATTATAATTTAAAGGAAGTAATCCTTGTTCTAAAAGATAAAATCGAAGTTTATGAGTGGGGAGATAGTCGTCTGCGTCATAATGGAATATACCTTTCTACCGTCAATTCTGACATTATGAATCTTCACCGGCGTTTTGACATTGCGCTTGTTAATGTAGATGAAATAAAAATTACTATTCGGGATGAAATAAATCTTGCGATTAGAGAAACAAACCTTTGGGATGGACAATATAAAAAATTAAATATGCAAAGTTCTTTTGAAGGTGAAGAACAAACTTCTGAAGCTTCAAAATTTGTAGAAGCCCTAACAGAAGTTACCGCCTGGCATACAGCAGATTCTCAAACTACTATTTCTTTTGACCAGAATGTCTATTTTTTCCACAGCGGTGAAATGACAGAAAAAGGCGTTTATGCTGTTATGGATATAGGTTCTTACAGAGTTATACAATTCCGTTCAGATTCAGAGTATTCTTTATTAAATACAAGCTATGCAATGGAATTCGGATCAAAAGTAGTAAGTGAAACTATTAAAAAGAAAACTGTAGAAAAAGTTGTTCCAGATTATGATACTATTATTTTTACTCCAGTTAAAATTACGCCAACTGACTGTTTTGCAACTGAAGGTAAGGTTTATAATTTTATAAAGTAAAATAACAATTTGTTAATTTTTTTTAAATCCAGCTAAAATCTTTGACATTAATTTCTCATAGTTATAACATAATTTTATAGTCTTTTTCAAAAAGAAATAACAAAAAGAAGCGAGAGGAGGTTTATTTTATGAAAAAGAGAGTTTTGGGAATACTGTCATCAGCAATGCTGATTTCAGTACTTTTATTCACTGGTTGTTCAAACGTAAGTTCAACTTCAAGTTCGGGTTCTAGAGATGCGGATACGACTTCGAGCTCAATGACAGAAGTTGGTTTAGGCGTTGTTACTGGTTGTGTACTTGATAATGCGGGTAATCCTATTGAAGGTGCCCTTGTAACACTTGGCAGTAAAACTGCAACAACAAATGCAGGCGGTGGTTTTGAAATTAAGGATATTTCTATTAATGATAAAGCCTTAGTATCATCATCAAGTTCTGTAGTTAGCGGTTCAAATACGACAGCTTATTCGGTTACAGCAACAAAAGAGGGATATCTTCCTGCTACAGTAACTGGTGTTTACGTTTCTTATGAAGAAATTGAATCTGATAAATCTGCAGAAGATATTGCTAATCTTACTGCTCTTTATAATGATTATTATGAAATTCTTCTAAAGTATGCAGAATCTATCGAAAATGGGGGAACTTCTGCTGATACAACAGTTGGTGTTTCTACTGACAATACTGTTACAACAACTACAACTTCTACAGGTGTTGATGGTACTTCATTTAATACTCTTGCAACTGCCCTTTCGGATATAAAAACAGCTGTCGGAGATGCAACTTTCTATAAACAGTATTTCTCTACATTTGCTAATGCAACATTGATTCCTCTTACAGCTTCATTTTCTGGAAGAGTAAAACTTAACCTTACAACCGAAGGTGCCACTGTAATCGATGCAAATACTTATTTTCCAACTTCTAATCCTATTGTTCGTGCTACTTATTTGCCTGCTGGAAGAACAGGTTTCTACAGTTATGAAACTACAGTAGATGAAAATGGTTATTTTAAGTTTGAAAAATTACCTGCAGGTGTAGATATTTATTATTCCATGGATGCTTTCTTTGAGACAATCAATGAAAAAGAATATTGCTTCTCTACATTATCTGGAACAATGATACTAGAGAACACTCTTTATGACTTAAATATGTCTATCGCAAGTAATAGTGCTCATAATGAAGGTAACTACGTATTTATGCTTTATGCCCAGAATGATAAAATTTGGGTTACAGAAACAAATGTAGACACTACAAGTACTGGCGTATTATTAACGACAACTGATGACCTTACATTCACATTCAACAAAGAAATGAAGAGTCTTGAACTGTCTTCCTCAACAGGTATTAACCTTAGCAAGACAGAATATACTCTTACTTGGAGTGAAGATAAGAAAACTGCTACAATAAAACCGGTTGCAGGTTATTGGACTGTTTCTGGTGATGTAGAACTTTGCCTTAGTGGTGAAGCTGAAGATGGTTCAACTACATTCCTTAATGACACTTTCTCCACATATTTTGATACAAAAGTTTGGATTTCTATTTCTACAGAAACTCTTGATGATTACAACGATCGTCTTAAGCTTTCAGATTCTATAGTTATAGTATTCTCAAAAGCAATGAATGATAAGATTGCCTTGAATCTTTCTAATGTATCAAATGCATATAATGAAGAATGGAGTGAAGATAAGAAGCAATTAACACTTACTCCAGTTAATACTTACTGGGATGTTTCTGGCACAGAAGTTTTGATTACAGTTGCTGCTGATGGAGCAAGTTCTTCAACTTATTACAATACAGAATTCGGATATTGGAAGAATGGTGCTGGAAAGTCTTCTGATAGCGTAAGCAGCAATGATTGTCTCAAAGTATTCTTTGATAACTATGTAGACGTAAGTCTTGCAGATGCAACTACAGAATCTAACGAAGCATTTACTGTTACATTCAATAAAGCACTTAAGTCATTTACAAAACTTGATAATATTGAATATTTGAAAGCTGGTGATACCGTTGTAACAGATTATAATGTAGCTTTTGATGATACTAAAAAGATTGTTACAATTTCTTCAAAAGATTCAGTATTCAACAAGAAAGGTAATTACACAATCAAACTTAAGGATATTGCTCCTGTTGATGGAAGTAAACTTCTTCGTAAAGCAGGAACTCTTGGCAGCAATACAACATTGTTGGAATATACAACAGATTTTGCTTTTGACGGAAATGAATTCAAGCCACTTGATATTGAAGTAATTGATGCTTTGCCAGATACAGCAGAACTTTCGCGTGAACTTATTGCTGTAACAACTGATAAAGTTCTTAAGATTACATTCAACAAGGAAGTTCAGAAATCAGAACTTACAGTAAACTTTGGAAACAGTGCAGTTTCTGTAAAGAACTATATTGACTCAGAAGATAGCAAGATTGTTTATATTCCTTTAGATGAAGCTGATAAAGTTAATTCTAAGATTGTCATTGGTGGTAATGTAACTGCAGTTGTTGATACAGTAGATGCTTCAAATAATCATTCAGACCAGGCTGTATTTAATACAACAAATCTTGAAAAATGGTTTGATTATCAGACATCTGATTACTATATTTATGCTGCTCTTAATCTTGAAGGAACAAGTCTTCTTTCTACAATTCCTCATGTAACAGGAAATCCTGAATACAAGAAAGCAGATCCAATTACAGTTGGTTCAAATATTACATTTGACTTTGATGCAGATTTGACTGGTTGTACAGCTTCTTATAAGATTTTTGGTCTTAAAGATGTTGATAATGGTACAGCTCCGGATGATATTGAGCTTCTTGTAAGTGATGGAAGTGCTACAGTTTCTGGAAAGACTGTAACTGTAAGAAATTCTGCATTTGCTGCTAAGAAAACACTTGGTGATATTGCAACATATTATCTTGAGCTTCGTATAAATAATGAAGATGGTGTAAAAATATTCTCTTCTACAAGTCCATACTTTGGTACTGTAGCAGATAGTTTTGAAGAAACTGTTAAGAATAACGCAATTTACGATGCTCCTGCTGCAACTAATCCAAATTCAACTCCAAATAATAACAAAAACTATGGTTCATTTATTGTAGAAGTTGCAGAAAAAGATATTCTTAAGAGTACAAATCTTATTTCTGTAGAAACTACAGCTTTGAATACATCTGTTTATTCTACAGCAAGCGCTCTTGCTGCAAAATCTGCTATTACATTCACATTTAATGATTCTGTTGATTTGACAGGTGCAAGTGCAAAATATGAATTGTATGACCTTGCAACAGGAACAAGTCCTGCTCCACAGGTAATCTCTTCTGATTCTGCCACAATTAGTGGTAAAGTTGTAACTGTACAGGACGATTTGTTAGTTTCTGGTAATCCAAAAGTAACCGGAAAGACATTTAATGTTAATACAGATTCTGAAACTGGTATTTCTACATACTACCTCAAGCTTGAAGTTAAAGACTCTGCAGGTACAGTTATCTATTCATCTGCTAATAAATGGTTGGATTCTTCTTACAATTCAAAAATTACTGATTTCGAAAAAGCTCTCTCTAATATCGTAAACAATAATATGTTTAAGATTAGTGTGGCTCCATTAGCAATCGAAAATCTTAGTTTTGTAGAAGAAAATGTAGATTCATTTGGAATTGGTCTTAAGACATACAAAACTCCAGCTGGAATTAATCCAAAAGGTGAAATTTCAATTAAGTTTAATTCAAAAATTCCTTCAGGTGCTAAGTATTCTTATGTAATTAATGATGGTTCTTCAGATGTTGATAAGTCAGCTGATACAGGAATTACTCTTAATGCTGAAAGTGATACAATCACAATTCAGTCAGACAAGATGCTTGCTAGTTCAAGTGAAGTAAAGACTTACAAAATTTCACTTAAGATTAAGAATGGTGATGATGTAATCTTTGACACTGCGAATGCTTATTTTGGAAAAGCTTCCGATTATGAAAAAGCAATGTCTGAATCTGCAATTTCTGCAATCGATAACGCAAATGATGTTATTAATGTAAAAGTTCTTCAGACTAAGATTATTAGAGAGACAATCAACAATGTAGAAAGTGTAACAACAAAGACTGAAGATTTCCAGAAATCATTCAAGACTCCAATTGTTCTTCAGTTCTCTCATCCTGTAACAGGATACAAGGCTGTTATTTATCAGACTGCTAAATTGTATACAGACGTAACTGGAAGCAGTCATGACCTCACAGATCTTAATGATTCTACTAAGGTTGTAAAATATGATGACTTTGTAAAAGAATCTGCAGAATATATCTTTGCTTCAACTTCTGTTATAAGCAAGAATGTTATTACAATTACTCCAACAAACTTCTTTGATGTTTCAACAACAATTAATATTGCTATCTTTGGAGAAGGTGAAAAGTACTTGTATAATCTTGTAGATGATTCCAATAACACAGTTTCATACACAACTTTAACAAATACAAGCGCTAACAAGATTAAGCTTGTAAATGAAATGTTGTCCAATGCTGCATCTCTTACTGCTGCAGCTCCTGCTGCAAATGGTTATATTGGTAATAATCAGGACGTTGCTCTTTCAATTGATACAACATATTCTTCAAAATCAAACCAGCTTCCAACTTATGAATTATATCTTAAGAAGGCAGAAGGAAGTGATTATGAATCTGTAAATAGTAATGCAATTGCAAAAGATAAAAAACTCAATGGAAATAATGTAACATTGGTTAATACAAGATTAGGACGTGCAGAAAAATCTTACTTTAATACAAGTCTTCCTTCTGATGCTTGTGATTATTGGTCAGAAACTCCAAAATATGCAAGTTATGTTCTTCTTAAGAAACTTGACGGTGTAATTACAGCATTTAAGACATCCGATACTAAAATGGCAGATTCAATTGGCCCTGAATTGAAGGCTTCTGAAAGTGCTTCTACAGATCCAAATTTGACAAATATTGCATTTACTTCACTTAGTGGTAATGGTGTAGAATCTACTTCAACTGCTAGCACATTATATTATCGTGGTGTTGCTACTGATACTTTTGCTCTTAAGACTGGAACTGATAGCCCAACAGAAATTACTGGTGGATTTACAATGACTCTTACATTGGCTGAAGTTGTAAAGAATATTACTGTTGAATATCAAGGTAGTGATAATGCTAATGCTACAGGAAATGTTAAGACTTCTAAAGGTAATGCTACTTCAATTTCTTATGATGAAACTTCAAAGATTATTACAGTTACATTCAAAGCTAGTGATGGAAAAGCTTATATCTATGCTGAAGATGTAATTGATATTAAGTTGACAGATGTTTCTGGAAATGAAAGTTCATACAATATTGGTATTATGAATGCTACTAACTAATAATTCTTCATTATGTCAGATTTGTTTGATGTAATGATGTAGATTAATTCTGGAGGCTGGAAGTTTTCTTTCAGCCTCCATTTTTTTTACTCTGATTTACAATAATCATGTTTTTTACTATAATAATGATTTATGAACGCTAACGAACTTCGCTCAAAATATATTGAGTTCTTTAAAAGTAAAAATCATGTTGAAATTTCAGGACAGTCTTTAATTCCTGAAAATGACCCGTCAGTTTTGTTTACAATGGCGGGAATGCATCCATTAGTTCCTTATTTGCTTGGTGAAAAACATCCTGCTGGAACACGTCTTACAGACTATCAGAAATGTATTCGTACTGGTGATATAGAAGAAGTAGGAGATCCTAGCCATCTCACTTGTTTTGAAATGCTTGGTAACTGGTCTCTTGGTGATTACTTCAAAAAGGAATCTATTGCTTTTTCTTATGAATTCCTTACAAGCAAGGATTGGCTCGCCCTTGATCCTAAAAAAATATCTGTAACAGTATTTGCGGGAGATGAAAATGCTCCTCGTGATGAAGAAGCTGCTCAGATTTGGAAAGATAATGGAATGCCAGAGGATAAGATTGCTTATCTTCCAGCCAGCGATAACTGGTGGGCAGCAGGTCCTACAGGTCCTTGTGGCCCGGATACAGAAATCTTCTACTGGGTAGGCGAGGGCCTTCCTCCTGTAGGAAGTAACAAAGGTACAGATTCTGCTAACTGGATGGAAATCTGGAATAACGTATTTATGCAGTACAACCGCGTGGATGAAAAAACTCTTCTCCCATTGGAAAAGAAAAACGTTGATACAGGTATGGGACTTGAGCGTACAAACTGTATTCTTCAGGGAAAGACAAGCGTTTATCTTACAGAGGTTTTCCAGCCAATTATTAAGACAATTGAAAATCTT
>JAIKYB010000024.1 GCA_024683675.1 Treponema sp. | reverse complement strand
TAATCGGTGATTTCTTTTGTTCGCTCGTCCTTGAGCTTGTAGCTTTTACTGTCTATGTATTTGCAGGCGGTATGCATAAGGGAGCAGGTTTCGTCGCTGAGGTTTTCCAGAGCATCGGTAATGTGGATTAATTTTGAAAAGTAGCGGCGGTCCTGAGAGTTGGCATTTGGCAGGCGGGAACATTTCTGTAAAAAGTCGCTTATGGCGGCATTCATTTCATCAATGTAATTTTCCAGACCAGAAACATTTTCATTTACTTCTTCTGTAGTTTTTGGGTTAAAAAAACTGTTACAAATTGAATCAAACATTTCCATAACCTTTGTAGCCATTTTTGAGATTTCGGACTGAATCTGCAGGGTATAAAGATCGGCACTCATTCTTGAATGAGGAAGAATTGCCGGCAGGTGATAATGAGAGTCGGCTTCCTTCTTAGATTCTGGTACTATTTTTATAGCAAGCTGGGCAATCTGATTAACGAAAGGCAGGAAAATTAAAGTTGCGCAGAGATTGAAAATTGTATGCAACATGGCAATGTGAGTTGTAATATTTTCTGCCGGAGCCATTGGAACAATTGCATCTATAAGGCCCAGGAAAGGATTGAAAACAAGAAGGGCAAGCAGGGTTCCTGTAACATTAAAGGCCACATGAACAAAGGCTGTGCGGCGGGCGTTTGTATTAGCTCCAAAAGAAGACATTACCGCGTCGATTGTAGAACCAATATTACTTCCAAGTACAATAGCGGCCGAAAGCTCCCAGCTTAAAGTTCCATTTGCCGCCATGGTAAGGACAATTGCGGTCATAGCAGAAGAGGAATGAATAAGGGCAGTGATGATGGCACCAATCAAAACTCCGAGCAAAATGCCCAAAATCCCAAAATTAGAAATTGCAGTAAAAATACGGCTGGCGGCAGGGCCCAGAGTAAGGCTTTCCTTTAAAAGTCCAAGGCCCATAAAAAGCAGGGCAAAACCCATAAAACAGTCTGCAAAATTGTGAATCTTAAAACGCTTAAAATATTTTATGATAAAGCCAAAGCCAAAAAGTGGAATTGCCATGGCAGAAATTGAAAAAGAAAAACCAAAGAGGGAAACAATCCAGGCGGTTACTGTAGTTCCTATATTGGCACCAAAAATAACCCCGATAGCCTGCTCCAGCGAAAGAATTTCCGCATTTACAAAGCTTACTACCATAACGGTAGTTGCACCGGAGCTTTGAATCAGGGCAGTAACACCAAGTCCTGTCAGTACAGCATAAAAACGGTTTTCAGTGATTTTGGAAAGTAGTTTTTGCAGGCCACTTCCAGCTCCCTTTTGGATACCGTTTGAAAGCATATTCATCCCAAAGAGTAAAAGACAGAGGGAGCCGACAAAACCTAAAATCTGGCCAAGAATATTCAAAATCATGCCATAAATATAGGTTAAATATGGATTAAGAAAAATCAGGTAAATGTTAAATCTTTGTAAAATTTTATGACTTAAAAATTACAGTAAAAGTGCTGCCCTTTCCTTCTTCGCTTTTTAGCAGAACAGAAGCGTCATGGTATTTAGCAGCATGTTTTACGATAGAAAGTCCAAGACCGGTTCCGCCAAGCTCCTTTGAGCGGCTCTTATCTATGCGATAGAAACGTTCAAAAATACGTTCCTGCTCTCCAGCTGGAATGCCAATTCCTGTGTCTGAAACAGAAAGAAGGATTGCCTTACTGTCACTTTCCTTAATGTCAATGATAACCTTTCCGCCTTCTTTATTATACTTAATCCCGTTATCAATGAGATTGTAAAGCATTTCATAAATAACCGGTTCAACTCCATGAATCTGACCTGAATCACCAGTAAGTTCCAGTGAAAGATTTTTTGCTTTTGCACTTGGGGAAAGTACTTCTATAATTTCCCGGCAAAGTTCACGAAGGCTTAAATCTTCTTTTTCAAGGCTGATTGACTCTTCGTCCAGTTTTGAAAGCTTAATAATATCATTTACCAGAGTAATCATTCTCTGACTTTCTTCGTAAATTGTAGTAGAAAAATCCTTTGTGGTTTGGGCATCAGTGCCTCCTGCCTTAAGGATTTCCGCAAATCCGCTGATAGAAGTAAGGGGAGTTTTGAGCTCGTGACTTACATTTGCCGTAAACTGCTGGCGAAGCTCTTCCCTCTGGGCTTTTTCAAAGTTTTCTTCTGCAATTCTTTTTGTGAAAGGCTTAAGTTCATCATAAACCTCGCTGTCTTCCGGATTGTCCAGGTCAATATTATTAAGAGGTTCTACAACTTTTTTGCTTATAAGGGAAGCAGAAATTCCTGAAATGATAATTGCAATTACCAGCATAACTAAAAGCAGTTGGCTCATTCCAAGGACCAAAACCCATACCGAATGTTGGTTACAGCTTATTCTAAGAACGTCTCCGGTCGGAAGCAGTTTTGCGTAGTAGAGGGTCTTTTCGGTCATTGTAGAAGAAAAGCGGGAGATAGAAGATACACCTTTTTGCTTTGCACCAATAAATTCATCGCGAAGGGCGTGATTTTCCATTGTTTTTTCATCGACTGTATTGTCAAAGTAAACTTGCCCGTCTGAGTGAATCAGGGTGATTCTGTTTTTAGTTTTTATCTCTCGGAGACTTACAAAATCCTCTTTTAAAACTGTGGATTCCAGAAAAAGACTTTCACTTTCCAGTTCGCTGAAAATCTGTTCCTCAAAATAGTTGTACATATTGCTGATAAATAAAAAGGCACAGATAAAGTAAACAAGAGCGCCAACAAGAAAGGTGTTTATAAAAATACGGAAGGTAAGTGATTTTGTTTTCATGTTATGTCTCCTCAGGCAGTCTGAATAATCAGCTTGAAGGCTTTTTCCAAGCTTTAATTAATTAAATATCCAAGCCCGCGTACTGTTTCAATTATTTGTCCACTTGGGCCAAGTTTCTGGCGCAGGGTTCTGATGTGAACATCTACAGTGCGGCTTTCAACATCGGCGTCAATATTCCAGACAGAATCCAAAAGTGCTTCACGGGTAAAAACTTTGCCTCGGTTTTGCAGCAAAAGTACCAGAAGATCAAACTCTTTTACAGTAAGAAAAATCTGATTGTCTCCCGAAAAAACAGTGTGCTTGTTTATGTCGATTTTTAGATTTCCAGCTTCCAGCAAAAGGGATTTTTGATTTGTCTTTTCATAACGGCGGAGGACAGCTTTAATCCGGGAAATAAGATTCATCATCCCGAAGGGTTTTGTAATATAGTCGTCTGCTCCTGCATCCAGCCCTGAAACTACGTCGAACTCTGTGTCGCGGGCTGTAAGCATAATAACCGGAATTGATGC
>JAIKYB010000007.1 GCA_024683675.1 Treponema sp. | reverse complement strand
TCTTATGGCAGAATATATCCGTGATGAAATGGAAGGAGTAATTGACCTTTCTCCAATGGGCTGCCGTACAGGCTTTTACTTCACAATCTTTGGAGATAAGAGTGAAGAAGAAATTGCAAACCATTTTATGAATGTACTTTCTAAGGTAGCAGTTTGGGATAAGCCAATTCCTGCAACAACAGAAAAGGAATGCGGAAACTATCGGGACCACGACCTTGAAGGGGCAAAGCACTTTGCTAAGCAGTGGTGCGACGGAATAAAATCAAAGGGTTATAAAGCATTTATCTAATAATGCTGATCGAGGTCAGCCTTGAATATTTTAAGCAAACTAAAGGAAACAGCAATATCAGTCCTACCAGTGATGGCAATTGTGCTCTTTCTTGGTTTAACATTTGTCCCTCTGGATAAGTTTCTGCTAGCCAGATTCCTTATCGGAGGGCTCTTTCTTATTATAGGACTTACAATTTTCCTCCTTGGTGTAGATTTAGGTATTCAACCAATGGGAGAACGCTGTGGTGCCGAACTAACTAAAAAAAGGTCCCTTGGGCTCCTGCTTTGCGTAGCCTTTATAATAGGCTTTATAGTAACAGCCGCCGAACCTGACATTCAGGTTTTTGGAGACCAGGTTCGCAGTATTTTTTCTTTTGTAAATAAATTTGCAATTACCTTTGTAATTGCTGCCGGAGTTGGTCTTTTTATAATGTTTGGCTTACTCCGCACAGTTCTGAACCTGTCAATCAAATGGACCTTATTTATTGCCTACTTAATCCTTTTTGGAATCTCTTTTTTTACACCAGAAAGCTTTATAGGAATTGCCTTTGATTCCGGTGGGGCAACTACAGGCCCTATGACAGTTCCCTTTATTATGGCTTTGGGACTTGGCGTTTCCAGCGTACGTGATGATAACGACAACAGCTTTGGACTTACAGGTATATGCTCTATAGGACCTGTAATGGCAGTCTTAATTTATGCAATAATTCTGCGCAGTGGAGGAGCCTTCAGCCAGAATGCAGAAGCTTCGGCAGAAGTGGCCCATAGCCTGGCAGAAGGGTCTAGTGGCCTTCAGGGTGGCTTTTTCTATCAGATTTTCCATCCTTTCGCAGAAGCAAGCGGTCATACAGTAAAGGAAGCCCTTATTTCAATTGCACCTCTTTTTGCCCTTTTTGTGATTTTCCAGATTTTCCTTTTAAAAATGACAAAAAGACAGATAATCAGAATTATTATCGGTTTTATTTATGCCTTTATTGGCCTTACAATTTTCCTGATTGGAGTAAACGGAGGCTTTTCTCAGGCCGGGGCTGCCCTGGGCCAAAAGCTTGGTAGTCTTGCAGTAGAACGCGGAGGACTCTGGTACCTGCTTTTAATTGGAACCGGCTTGGCACTTGGGGCAATTATTGTCTGTGCAGAACCAGCAGTCTGGGTTCTTAGCGAACAGGTTGAACAGGTAAGCGGTGGCACAATCAAACGAAAGATTCTTTTAATCTTCCTTTCTATAGGAACAGCCATTGCCATTGGACTTTCTATGTGGCGGGCCGTAGCAGGCTTTAATTTAAGGTATATTTTAATTCCAGGCTACATAATTGCTATGCTTCTTATGATTTTCTGCCCTTCCCTCTTTTCCGGAATTGCCTTTGACTCGGGGGGCGTAGCTTCTGGTCCACTAACCTCAACCTTTGTACTCTCTTTTACCCTGGGAGCTGCAGCAAGCGGAAAAAACGACTCAGATTCCTTTGGTGTAATTTCTCTAGTCGCTATGATGCCCCTGATTGCTATTCAGATAATGGGAATCATCTTTAAATTTGAACAGAAGAAAAACATAAAAAAACAGGAAGAAGCTTCTGAGGAGGCAGCTGATGAGTTATAAACTTTTGGTGAGTATAGTTCCTCATAATAGTGGGGAAGTAATTTCTAACGCAGCAAAATCCGCAGGAGCGGGCGGCGGAACAATCGCAATGGGGCGGGGAACCGCTTCTAACGGAGTCTTACAGCTCTTAGGTCTAGGGGACACTTCTAAAGACATTGTTTACATCGTACTTGAAGAAGAAAAATGTCAGGGGGTAATGAAAGCTATAATTGCAGCCTCTGAGACAAAAAAGCACTTTGGAGTTTTATTTACCCTGGAAGCAGGAAGCTTTGTAAAGGCTGGAAATAATGAATTAAAAAAAGAAGCTGAAGTAAAAGGAGGCGAGAAAATGGCAAAGGCAACATATCAGATGATAAACGTAATTGTAAATAAGGGATATGCAGAAGACGCAATGGAAGCTGCCCGCAAGGCTGGAGCAGGCGGCGGTACAATCATCAGTGCCCGAGGAACTGCAAAGGAAGGCGATGCCGCATTTTTTGGCATGAAAATTGTTCCTGAAAAGGACATGCTCATTATTCTGGTTCCTTCAGAAAAAAAAGATGATATCGTAAGTGCCATAACAGCTCTCCCCTGCTTCGCCCAGGCCGGAAGCGGAATTATTTTCTGTAACGAGGCTCAGGATTTCACAGTGCTGGGTAAGAAATAAATAAAAAAAACACTTGCACAATCACTCAAATGAGGATATTATTTGAACAGTTGTTCAATTGAGCAATTATTCAAATAATATCCTTTTTTATTTCAGGAGAAATATGAAAAATATTGAAGTTTGTGAAAGCGAAGTAATTCATGAGGATAAGGTTGCTGCTGTTAAGCAGACTTTTCCTGAAGATGAAGTACTTTTTGACCTTTCAGATTTTTATAAAATCTTTGGTGATACAACACGCGTAAAGATTCTTTATGCTCTGGATAAAAGCGAACTTTGCGTATGCGATATTTCAGCCCTGCTGGGCATGTCGGTTTCTGCAGTTTCTCATCAGTTAAGGACTTTGCGGGAATCTGATTTGGTTCGTACAAAGCGGGAAGGCAAAGTAATTTATTACAGTCTGGCAGATGAGCATGTAAAAAGCATCCTGGAATGCGGACTGGAACATATATTAGAAAAAAAATAAATACATATATTTAAGGAG
>JAIKYB010000232.1 GCA_024683675.1 Treponema sp. | reverse complement strand
AGTTATTTATTCTTCTTCATCAGCAGAGTGCAAATAATCACAATCAGGATTAATACAGCTCTTGTAGCTTCCGTTCTTTTTGTCGAATTTTTCAACCAGGAACCAGCCGCACTTAGGACAATACTGATTATCAAGAGGCTTGAAGTGGCTGATAAAGGTACAGGTTGGATAATTTGTACAACCAAAGAAGGATTTACCCCTTCCCTTAGTCTTGCGTTCAACAATTTCACCAGTCTTACAAACAGGACAAGTTGCCAGAGGAATAGATTTTGTATTATGACACTCAGGGAAGCCTGAACAAGCAAGGAAGAAGCCAAAGCGGCCAAGCTTTTTTACCATTGGCTTTCCACAAAGATCACAAACCTTGTCAGTCTTTTCATCAAGGAAGCCCTTCATGCTTTCCTGATGCTCCATTACATCATCAACCTTCTTCTTAAATGGCTGATAGAAGTCACCAATAATGGTATTCCAAACAAGCTCATCTGCTTCAACCTTATCAAGGTCATTTTCAACCTGAGCAGTAAATTCTTCATTAATTACTTCAGGGAAGCTTTCTACAAGAATCTTATTAATCATGCGGCCAAGCTGAGTTGGAACCAGCTGCTTATTACTACGGGTTACATAATAGCGGTCAAGCAAAACTGAAATAATAGTTGCATAAGTAGAAGGACGACCAATTCCCTTTTCTTCCAGCATTCGGACAATAGAAGCATCTGTATAGCGTGCAGGACCCTGAGTAAAATGCTGTTCAGGATGAAAGTTATTAACAGTAAGTTCTTCCCCTTCCTTTAAGGCTGGCAGACTTGAAGATTTATCTTCTTTTGAAGAAAGCAGCTTAATAACCTGATAGAAGCCCTTATCGGCAATCTTACTTGCAGCCACGCGGAAAAGAGCATCGCCTGCTGTAATTTCTACAGAGGTAGTTACCATCTTTGCATTATTCATCTGAGAAGAAACAAAACGTTCCCAAATGATTGAATACAAACGGAACTGGTCATGAGTTAAATATTCTTTTATGCTTTCTGGTGTATAGCTTGTATAAGTTGGACGAATACCTTCATGAGCATCCTGAGCAGACTTTCCTACAGCATAGTGAATTGCTTCTGCCGGTAACTCTGATGGATGATTTTTTGAAAGCCAGTCTCTAACATCAGCAAGTGCCGTTTCAGAAATACGAACAGAGTCTGTACGCATATAAGTAATAAGACCCACATGATTTGTACCAATCTGAATACCTTCGTATAACTGCTGGGCAATCTGCATAGTTTTTCTTGAAGTAAAGCCAAGACGGTTAGCAGCAGCCTGCTGAAGCTTTGAAGTTGTAAAAGGAGGCTTTGGACGAACAGTCTTTTCAGATTTTTTGATTGAAGAAACCTTGCAGGCTGCATTCTGGATTTTATCCATGATTTCTTTTACAGCAGCTTCGCTTTTAAGCTCAGGAGTTTCTCCTGAATACTTTACCAGCTGAGCTGTAAACTGAGACTTTCCTTTAGAAAAATCGGCATCCAAAGACCAATACTCTTCCGGAAGGAAGTCTTCTACTTCTTTTTCACGTTCACAAATGAGTCTGAGGGCGACTGACTGAACACGTCCAGCAGAAAGTCCATTCTTAACCTTTGTCCATAAAAGAGGACTTAAATTATAACCAACCAGGCGGTCAAGAACACGACGAGCCTTCTGTGCATTCACTTTTGATTCAACAATTTCTCCAGGATGCTTTACAGCCTCAGTAATTGCTGCCGGAGTAATTTCGTTAAATACAATTCTACTGATTTTTGCATTAGTTTTATCACGTAAAGCATTATTCAAATGCCAGGCAATTGCCTCTCCTTCACGGTCGTTATCCGATGCCAGAAGGACTGTATCGGACTTTTTAGCCTCTTTCTGCAGTTCCTTCAAAAGCTTTGCCTTACCACGCACCGTAATATATTCCGGCTGAAATCCATTATCCACATCAATAGCCATTCTTGATTTTGGCAGGTCTATCAGATGTCCTACTGATGCCCTTACTGTATATCCAGGTCCAAGATACTTTTCAATGGTGTGGGCCTTTGTTGGAGACTCAACAATCACCAGTGTCTGGGGTGTCTTTTCCTTAGACTTCTTTGTAGATTTCTTAGCACTTTTCTTTTCAGCCATATACGTCCTCTTAAAATAACTCTCCTTGCAGCAAAGGAGGCTGCCTTTCTCCGGGAGCCTCCACAAGAGCCCTGCAGTAATCCTTATAATCTTTAATTACCACAGCTCCTGCTTCAAGATATTTCCTTACAGAATTTTCAATTTTATATTTGCTCACTTCTTTTCTGGCAAAACGCAATTCCAAATCCCGCTTTACATCAGCAGAAACCTCCTGCGCTGCCATAGAAAGGGCCGCCTGATGAAAAAAAACATCCCGCCCGTCTTCTAGAGCAAAATCAGCAGTAATAAGTGCGCCGCTTCCAACGGGAGCTTCAATCACAACTACAGCAGGAGAAAGTCCTGCAATAATACGATTTCTCGCAACATAGTGCCAGGGAGCCATAGGCAAGCCCGGTTCATACTCGCTGATAATACATCCACCTGATTTCAGAATTTTTTCTGCCAGAGTCTTGTTTCCACTTGGAAGTATCTGGTCAATTCCACTTGGCAAAACAGCAACTGTTTTTCCCAGCTTATTAATTCCTTTCTCAGGATAAATATCATAAAAAGCATCGACAGCACCTTTATGAGCATAGGCATCAGCTCCATAAGCTAAACCACTTACAACGCCAAGCCCGGCCTTTACAGCGTCATAGGCAAAATCGTGAGCAGCCTTTCTACCTAATGGAGTTAGCCGCCTGGTTCCTACCAGAGAAACACAAGGCTCTTTAAGAACAGAAGTGTCACCGCGACAATATAATAGAAAAGGAGGATCCTCTATGTTCCTTAAAAGCTCAGGATATTCTGGATTTTCCATTCCCAAAAGCTTAAAGCCACGCTTATAGCAAATATCAGCAATTCTTTGAGCTGCCAAAAAATTTGCCTGACCATTCCATTCTGCTCTTGAACTTGCAGGTCTGTCAAGAAATTTAAATATTTCTTCTATAGACAGTAATGCAAGGGAGCGAGAACTGTCAAGTTTTTTTGATAAAATATTTTTCTCTTTACAAGAAAGAAAGCTTATTCTTGCAAGAGAAATGTTAAAAATGAGATTTTCATCCGAATTATTTTGTGTATAATGCATCCAGAACTGTTTTTTTGTTCTCCTCTGCGGTTGCTTTTGTTTCGGCTGATTTTGTGGTTGCGATTATTTTGTCGTATACTTCCGCAGACTTTTCAAACTCATAGCTTGAATAGTAGGCTCTGGCAAGTACAAACATAGCATCTATATTTCTAGTTTCAACAGAAATAGCCCTTTCCAAATAAGGAATTGCTTTTTCTGGTTCATCTAATTCAAATACATAAAGAACCCCTAGACCATACAAGGCTCTGACATAGCGTTCTTCAATAGAAATAGCCCTAAGATAAGCATCTTCTGCAAGCTTCAGATAATTATATCGAACCTCTGTGCTGCCTGAAGCACCAAAATCCATTGAAGCATGTGACATATAACCGGCGCATACACCAACGTAGTAATAAAGATTCTGATTATCCGGATAATACTTAAGGGCTTCCTGGAAGCACTTTAAAGCTTCTCCATACATTTTCTGATCAATATATCTGGTACCAAGCATTTTATACCAGATTCCAACCTGAGACTGAGCAAGCTGAATATCTGCTACACGTTCCTGATACTTCTTTATTGCATCCTTTAATTCTTCTACACTTGTAGGGCTTGAAACCCCTTCTTCCATTTTTTGATAACGTGTAATTGTTTTATTAGAAACACCACAGGAAAGAAAGAATGATGTAACAAAAAGAATTCCTGCTAAAAATACCGATTTTTTCATTATTCCTCCCGCTCTGAATCCGTCTGAAAATAACGGTTATGAACCGTTTCCAACTGATTATCACTCACATGGGTGTAAATTGTCGTTGTAGCAAGATTTGCATGCCCCAAAAGCTCCTGCACAGAACGCAAATCAGCACCTCCCTCTAAAAGATGGGTTGCAAAACTGTGTCTGAGGGTATGAACCTTAGCATTCACACCACTTCTTGCTTCCATTTCCTGAAACCTTTTCCATACACCCTTTCTGGAAATGGCCTGACCTTTATAATTTACAAATAAATTTGGTATATTTCTACCCTTCACAAGAAGCGGTCTAACCTCAGCAAGATATAATTCAAGCTTTTGAGCAGCCCGTTCTCCAAAAGGAACCAATCTTTCTTTATTTCCTTTTCCATGAACCAAAATAATTCTTTCGTCCATATGAACATTTACGGTTTTGAGGTTACAAACCTCACTTATTCGTAGTCCGCAAGAATAAACCAATTCAAATAAAGCGTCATCTCTTTTTCCACAGAGACTCGTTTTATCCATTCCTTCCAAAAGGGAATCAACTTCTTCAACTGATAAAACCTTAGGAAGATTTTTAGCCATTTTTGGTTTTTCGATAGAGGCAACAATATTTTCCTGCCAAAAATCCTTTCTTACCAGATAAGAACCAAAGGCTCGGAGAGCTGCAATATCCTTGGCTATAGTGACTTCTGTGCATCCATCTTCAGTTTGTCTTTTTATAATATAATACATTAAATGCTGAAGGGAAACATCTTTTATTTTTATATGCTCTTTTACAAGCCAATTTAGAAATTCACCTGCAGCGATTTTATAAGTTTCAGCAGTCTGAACTGAATCTCGCTTTACTAAAAGTAAATCAGAATAAAAATGCTGCAGAAGTTCATCTATTGTCATATATTAGTCGTCAGTAAGTTTTATTCCCCGACTAAATTCGTTAGTCCAGATAGCTGGCTGACTAAGGTCATTTGCATCAGGATTCCATCCTGCAGGAGGATTAAACTGACGTCTTGCATTATAATTTGGAGTTTTTGCTTCAGCTTCATCAAAAAGACCAGCAGTAAGACTTCCCTGCTTTTTTTCTGAATTTTCTTTTTCTGCAGCAATATCTTTTTTAGAAACAAAAGAACCAGCAGATGCAGCAAAAGTCTGAGTATGCTTAAGACCACCATTCAAGAGAGCTTCCATTTCAGAAGCAGGAACTACATCATCACGACGAACAAGAGGTTTTTCTTCTACTTGCTCTGCAGCAGCCTGCTGAACAGGAGCCTTATTTACATTTTCAAAGCCGGTTGCAATTACAGTTACGCTGATTTTTCCTTCAAGCTCTGGCTGTGTAACCTGTCCCCAGAAGAGATTATAATCTTTATCAGCAGAAGCGGTTACAATATTACAAATCTCACCAACTTCACTTAAAGTAATTTCCTGTGAAGCACAAATATTAATAAGCAGGTTCTTTGCTCCATCAATCTTTGAATCTTCCAGCATTGGATTATTAATTGCATTATAAGCAGCATCAGAAGCGCGGTTTTCACCTTCACCAATACCAATACCAAAAATTGCATTACCCTGTCCGCTCATTGCGTTACGAACATCTGCAAAGTCGGTATTTACATCACCAGGACTTGTAATGATATTTGAAATACCTTCTACACCCTGACAAAGAACTTCATCTGCCTTACGGAAGGATTCCATAACAGTAAGATTCTTATCAATATTTTTAAAGAGCTGCTCATTTGGAATTACAATCAGGGAATCAACCTGTTCATGAAGCTTTTCCAAGCCCTGTTTAGCCTGTCTCATTCTAACATGACCTTCAAATTCAAAAGGTGTAGTTACTACAGCAACAGTAAGACAGCCTAATTCCTTAGCAATTCGGGCAACAACAGGAGCAGATCCGGTACCAGTACCACCACCCATTCCAGCTGTAATGAAAACCATATCAGCACCACGAAGTTCGTTTGTAATTACTTCTTTATCTTCTTCAGCTGCCTGCTCACCAATTTCAGGTCTACCGCCGGCTCCCAAACCTTTAGTTACCTTCTGACCAATGGCAAGCTTTGTATGTGCATTTGAACGTCCCAGAGCCTGTAAATCTGTGTTTAATACAATAAAATCTACATTACTAAGCTCATGTGAAATCATTCGGTTTACGGCATTTGAACCGCCACCACCACATCCTACAACTTTGATGATTGTTGGACTGCTTTCTGCATAGGCAGACTGAGTGTAGTCTGTTTCATCATTTACAATTGAAATTCCAAGGTTACCCATATATCCTCCCGTTTCCCCTGTTCCAAAACTGTCTTCTAGAAAAGCGATTTAAAGATTTTCTTTAATACGCTGTCGCCGCTCTTTGACTTATCCCTTTTAGCAGCATGACTCTTAGATCTTTTTCTTTTATCTCTACCCAAGGCAAGAGATTTATTTGCAACTACAAGACCTATTACAGTTGCAAAATCAGGACGACGGTAATCCTCTTCAATTCCGCCTAACTTTTCTGGTATTCCAAGACGAACTGATGAAGTTCTGAAAGCCTGCTGTGCAAGTTCAATCATACCATCCATCATTGCTCCGCCTCCAGTAAGAATAATATTACCAAAAAGCTCTTTTATTGAATCATTTGTATTTTTTGATATTGCTGCCTTTATCATGTGGAAAATCTGTTCAACGCGAGCCTGAATAATTTTACAAAGCTGAGAACGCATCATTATTTCAGGAGCTCTTCCTCCAACACCGGGTAAAATAACCTCTGAATCATTTTCAGCAGTAATATTTTTAAGCCAGCAGCAGCCATGCTTAACCTTTATCTCTTCTGCAGCAGCAACAGAAATTCCTGTAACAAGAGCAATATCATTTGTAACAAGATTTCCTCCAACAGGAACAGAAGCTGTTGCAATTGGCGCACCATGAAATAAAATTAAAACATCTGTTGAACCGGCACCCAAATCAATAAGGATAGAACCAAGCTCCAGCTCATCCTGATGACATACAGACTGAGTTTGGGCAAGAGTTTTTAACATAACTCCATCAAGAATATAATCGGCTCTAGAAATTGTAGAGCGAAGATTCTGAATAATTGTTTTTGCTGCCGTTACAATGTGAACTTCAGCTTCAAGACGAGTTCCCATACGATGAATTGGATCTGTAATACCACCAACTCCATCTACTATATAATTCTGAGGAATAACATGAAGTTTTTCTTTATCGTCAGGAACTTTCACTGCAATAGCACAGTCTATTACACGTTCAACATCGCTTCGAGATATTTCTTTTATGGATTTTCCATTGTTTGAAACAGGGACAAGACCCTTTGAATTTATACTTTCAACCGGAGAACCGCCAATTGCAGTTATAACAGATTCTACTGCACAGCCTGCATTCTGTTCTGCTGCATCAATAGCTTCTTTAATTGCGTTTTTTGCATCTTCAATATTTACAATGACACCGTTTCTTAATCCGGCTGACTTTCGGCTGGCTGTTCCCGCAATTTGAACAGCTCCTGTTTCAGGATCAATTTCACCAATTGCGACTCTTATAGTGTTTGTACCAATATCCAGACCGACAATTTTCTCATCTGCCATTTTTTAATTTTCCCCTACATCAACAGTTTTTACTGAAACAGAACCGTATCTTAAATCAACTTCAGATACAACTGTTCCAATCTGATTGACCACATCCAATACTACCATCATATACTTTAATGCGTCTTCATTCAATGCTCGATCTGTCAGAACTTTAATTTTTGACTGAGCAGGGAACAAAGCCAATTCATAGTTACCAAATTCATTTGGAAGTACACAAATTTCTGAAATGCCTGCAAAATATTTCTGTGGCAAAGCACTAATACTTGCAATCTGTTCAATAAGAGGACGATAAATGTTTGGAATTCTCATTCCCTGAGCCATATATTCAATAGGAAGCCCTGAAATGATAGGAACCTTTGCAGTATCAGCTACGTAATTTTCCTTTCCATGGAATAAAACTCCATTTTTATCAATTTCTACAGGATAAGTTCTGCCATTTTCAACTACAAAAGTAACAGCAACAGGATCCCTTTCTACAACATTGATAAAAATTTTATCTGGAAAATGCTTTTCTACAGAAACACTTTCAATTCCAGCCTCAGAAGAAAGAATTGAAACAGCCTGATCAACATCAAAGTCAAACCAGGTATTTGCATTCATTTTCAAAAGCTTGCGGGCAATTTCTTCAGCACTATAGTTTTTCTGACCAGAAACGGTCACTTTAGGATTAGAAAAACTAGGCATAATATATTTATATGCCACAAGCTCACCGATGAGAAGAATACAAAGTACAATAAAAATTACCTTGATAATCTTAATCTTATTATCAGCAGAACGGCTATCCTCTGTTTCAACCTCTGCTGTTAAAAAATAATCCTTATCAAGAAAATCTTCATCCTGTAGTAAACCGACATCACTCATTTTTTATATCCTCTTTTATTATAAGTATGAAAGTGATTCAATACTAATTTCGTCACTTTCTCTATTTTTCTCAACAAATTCTTCACAACGAGATGCATTTAAGATAAATCCACACATTGCAAGAGTTACAATAATTGAAGAACCTCCCAAAGAAAAGAAAGGCAGCTGAATACCTGTTGAAGGCAGTAATCCGCAAACAACCATTGTATTTATAATTGACTGAAGGAAGATTACAGACACACAGCCAAAGGAAGCATAAGCTGTAAATCTATCCTTACAATTCAATGCAGTTTTATAGCCCCTATAAGCAAAAAACACGAGAACTGCAATATAAAGCATAACTCCTAAAAAGCCCATTCCTTCAGACCAGCCGGCAAAAATATAATCTGACTGAACCTCAGGAATACTGTGAATTCTATTAAGGCCTTCACCTATTCCACTACCCCAGATTCCGCCAGAGGTAATAGCACGCTTAGCAGCAAGACTCTGGTAGTTAACTCCTGAAGCATACTGATCTGGTTTTACCCAACCGATTAAGCGACGAAGACGATATGGTTCCAAAGTTATCATCAAAATAACAGATGGAATAGCAAGAAGAGCAAAAGGAATAAGCCACATTATCTTTGTTCCGGAAACTATAAATAAAAGGATTCCAAGACCTGTAACAAAAATTGCTGTAGAAAAGTCCTTTTGTCCAAGGATTACAAGTACAAAAGTAAACAAAACAAAAACACAAGGAAATACGTTTTTATCTTCCGGATCTTCCAAAGCTTCCTGCTTATCAAAATAATTTGCAAGGAAAAGAACAACCGCAAATTTTACAAGCTCTGAAGGCTGAAAAGTAAAACCGGCAGGCATTCTAAGCCATCTTCTTGCACCGTTTTTTTCAATTCCAAAAGGAGGAATAAAGGTAAAGATACAAAGAATAAGTGCTACCAGAACAATTACAGAAATTAACTTTCTGGTAATTCGCATATCCAGCATCATAAAAAATACAAAAAGAACAAATCCAGCTGCAGAACTGATTAACTGACGCTTTACAAAATAGAAAGGATCATTATCAAAAACTTTTATTGCATAATTTTGTGTACAAACAAAAAGAGTAAAAATTCCAAGTCCCCATAACAACAAAATAGATGCAAAAAGGCCCATGTCAATTTTGTTATAGTTTTCAGAAGGCTTGTTTGCATAGAAGTTAAACTGATTCATCCTCTAAGCCTCCTGCTTCACAAGCATTGGAACCAATTTTTCAAGTCCCATACTGTGTGACCCCTTTAACAAAATTACATCATTTTCTTCTGCATAAGCATTAATCTGGTTAGAAATTAATCCAAAGGTATAGTCTCCAGCTTCCTCATAATAAAAAGAATTCTCTTTTTTAAATAAAACTGAATAAGCAGCCTTCATTTCTTCTCCAATTAAATAAACATAATCAGGAGAAACCTCATTTATTTTTTCACCAATTGCTCTATGTGTTTTTTCTGACTCAGAGCCAAGCTCCTTCATATCTGCCAGAACAAAAATCTTTTTTCCGATTTTTTTAAGTCCATCACAGAACTCAATTACCTTACTCATTGATTCAAAGTTTGCATTATAGCAATCCTTAATCAAGATTACGTCTTTGCCGCTTTTTAACTGAACGACCTTTGTTTCCATTCGTCCAGATAATGAAGCCACACTTTCGAGGCCTGCTTTAATTTCTTCATCAGATATACCAATTTCTTTAGCACAAGAAATAACGCCCAGAGCATTTATAAAATTGTAATCACCGGAAAGTGGTAAAGAAACCTTTTTATCATTAATTGTAAAATCAATTCCAAAAAGCCCCTTATTTTCTACAAGTTTAACATTATATCTTTCTTCAGAGGCTTTATAACCAAATTTAATCTTTTTTCCCTTTACATTTGCAAGACAAAAGTCTCCGTAAGAATCACTTTCCGGAAAAAAAGCAGCTCCAGATTCTGGAATATAAGCCAGAGATTTTCTTTTTTCACGTGCAATATTTTCCCGACTGCCAAGAATTCCAATATGAGCTGTACCAATATTAGTAATAATTCCGTACTGAGATTTAAACACCTTTGAAATCTCTCCAATCTCATTTACGCGGTTCATTCCCATTTCAAGCACACATACTTTTTCATCACCACGAATAGTAAAAACTGTCAAAGGAAGACCTGTTTCAGAATTAAAGTTTCCTTTTGTATAAGCAACTCCATTTTCTCCAAAATGAGCCTTACAAACAGAAACCATCATCTCCTTTGTAGTTGTTTTTCCACTAGAGCCAGTAATACTAATACGAATCATATTCCGGCACTTTTTTGAAGCATAAACTTCAGCGGCATCCTGTAAAGCATGCAAGGTATTTTCAACAGCAATAAAAAGTACATCAGGATAATTTTTCTGTAAATCCTGATATTTTTCTGCATTTTTTTCTGCTTCTGAAGCTTCAAGAAAAACTACAGAAGCTCCCTTTTCCAGAGCCTGAGGAATATAAACATGTCCATCCTGCTTTTCGCCAATAAGTGGAACAAAAAGTGTATCTTTAACAACATTACGACTATCAGTCTGTACAGAAGTAAAAAAGCATGTCTGGCTGCTGCCAATATTTTTGCCCTTTACACCTTCAAGTAATTCGCTATATTCAAGCAAAGTTGAACTCATTCCTTCTCCCCTGTCATTTCCACCCGGACAATATCTTCTTTTTCAGCCTTGTGCATACCCAATTCCTCTACAGCCATCTTTTCGATTCTATCTGCACTAGAAAGAATTGCTATATCACTAACAAGCTTTTTATTTTCCTCTATTAATTTCTCCTGTTTTTTTTCAAGAGCACGAACCTCTTTTGTAAGATTCGTATACTGCTTTGCCTGAACAGCATAAAGACAAAGCAAAAATGGTATAGAAAGAACAAGAATAATAATTGCAAATCTAATTAAAAAATCTTTAAACTTAATTTTCATATTAGTATCCTTCTACACCTTCCAATCTGTAATCATTTGCATTACAAATCTTTTTCACAACACGCAGCTTGGCACTTCTTGAAGGAGAATTTCTTTTTACTTCTTCTTCTGTAGGACAAACCGGTTTTCTAGTTATGATTTCAGCACATTTACTTCCACCACAACGACATATAGCAACTTCAGGAGGGCAAACACATTCCTTACCCAGATTTCTGAAGTAATTTTTAACAATTCTATCCTCCAAAGAATGAAAGGTAATAACTCCCATTTTTCCACCTTCATTAAGAATATTAAATGCATCATGAAGAGCCTTTGGAAGTCTTTTCAATTCTCCATTTACAGCAATTCTTAAGGCCTGGAAGGTTCTTGTTGCAGGATGAATATTTCCATAACGGTAATTTGCCGGAACAGCATCCCAAATTATTTGAGCCAGAGCCTTTGAAGATTCAATTCTTCCACCCTGACGAGCCTGAACAATAGCATGTGCAATTCTTCTGCTCAACTTTTCTTCACCGTAAAGATAAATTAAATCAGCAAGACTTTCTTCTGCCAGACCATTAACTAAATCTGCAGCAGACTCTTCACTATTAGCGTTCAAGCGCATATCAAGCTTTTCATCATTTCTAAAAGAAAAACCTCTGTCTGATTTTTCATAATGAAAAACTGAAATACCTAAATCAAAGAGGATAATATCAGGTCTTTTTTCATTTGCAGGATAAGCTGCATAAAAATCCTGAAACCATCCGTTAAAAAAATGCATCCTGTCTCCAAAAGAAGACAAGCGCTCCTTAGCACGAGCCTGAATAACAGCATCTGCATCCAGACCCAATATATTAAGAGAAGGATATTTTGAAAGGAAATTATAAGAATGACCACCCTCTCCCAATGTAGAATCAATCATAAAAGGATTATCCGAAGAATTATTCCTATATGACAAATCTTCTGGAGACAGTAGTTCAAGACACTCATTTAATAAAACCGGAGTGTGTACGATTTCCACTTTTTTTTACCCCACCTTTTTCAAAATTAAAAAGCAATATCGTTAAACTTTTCAGCAGCCTCGCGGAAGGAAGCTTCTGACTGCTCCTGATATTCGCTATAAGTCTGAGAGTCCCACAATTCCATATATTTTGCTATTCCTAAAACAGTGCAATCTTTAGAAAGGTGAGCATAATCTCTCAATTCGCGGGGGATGGACAAGCGTCCGTTTTTGTCAAATTCAACATCTGCAGCAGATGCAATAAATCTTCTGATTACAAGCATACTTTCACTTTTCATCATAGAAGCATTACTGAGCAGCTTTGACTGAAAGGATTCCCATTCATCAAGTGTAAAAAGCCATAAGCAGCGTTCTAAACCTTTAGTGACAATAAGTACATTTTGATTAAGGGCAGCCCTTAGCTTCGTAGGGAACGACAGGCGACCTTTGTCATCAATTGTATTATTGTATTCACCAGTTAACAGATTCATACCCACTTACATCCACTTTTTACCACTTTTTCCCACTTATTCACCATTTTATACCAAAATTTACTAAAGTCAAAGCATTTTTATGCAGATAATAAAAAAAAGTTTCAAGAATAAGCTAAATATCTTATACAGTTAAATACTATAATTTATATGAGTAAAACCTTATGGAATTTTCCACACTAAATGAAAGCAGCCTTCACAAATCATTAAAAATCCTATACAGCGAAATATATCAGGGACAAACAGAAGTAGAAGCTGAAGGCCATGTTTATGACATTGTTACTAAAAATGGAAATATCATTGAAATACAGACAAAGAATCTTTCAAAGTTAATGCCAAAAATAGAAGATGCTATTTCAAAAGGACACAAGGTAAAAGTAGTTCACCCAAATATAATTAGTTATCATATTGAATTATATGACAGTGAAGGTCTCTTAATTTCAAAAAGAAAGAGTCCTAAAAAAGGCTGCATTTATGATATTTTTAAAGAGCTTACAGGTCTCTACCCTATTTTATTAAATAAGAATTTTTCTTTAGAAATTGTTCAAATCAATATGATAGAAAAAAGGCTTCAGTGTCAGGATTTAGAGCAGTCAAAAAATAAAAGAAGAAGATACAAAAGAAATTGGCAAAAAAGCGATAAGGAACTTTCTGAAATAATAAACACAATCAGATTTAATAAAAAAGAAGATTATCTGAAGCTATTACCAGAAGGCTTACCTCAAGAATTTTGTGCAAAAGATTTAAGACATGAATTAGAAAATGAAAAAGATATACCTAAAAGAATTTCTTCAAATCCCCATATAATTCTCTGGTTGTATTTTAGAATGAAGCTGATTGAAAAATGCGGAATTAAAAATAGGAGTAACTATTACAAAATAATAAAATAAACTGTTAAAAGAAAAAGCCGGAAGCAAAGCCTCCGGCTTATATATTTTGTTTCAAGAAATATTACCAGTTATCAAGCATATCATCTTCATCTCTGTTCTGAAGATCATACAAGTCTGTTACAGCTCTGAGGTCATCAAAGTATACATAATATGTACCACGAGCCTTCATTGGGTTACAGTCAACACGGAAACCAAGAATCTTAAGACCAGGTTTATCTCCGTAGTAAGCACTGCTCTGAACAATACCATGTTCTCCATCTGGACTAGGTGGAATTACACAAGTAAGCTTCTTCCAACCTGTAAATCCAAGATTTCCCATGTACAATTCATAATTGCGACCAAAGTAATCCTGAACAAGGGCATACATTTCATGATCCTGGTTACGTCCACAAACCCACATAGAAATTGTCTTTGCAGTTCCTTCTACAGGAATTGGGCGGCCAGACTTAATTGTAAAGGAGTTCTTACCACGACGGAAGAATTCAACCTTTACACCATATACCATTGTATCTTCATCTTCTTTACCTTCATCCTCTTCAAGGGCTTCCTTCATAGCAGGATTACCTTCAAAAAGGCGACCATTAATAATTCCATCATCAGCTGAAATATGAACATTCCAAGAACCTTCACGTTCAAACTTATCAAGAGAAACTTCACGAAGAGCAGAAAGTGCAGAATCAGCACCTACATTCTCTGGATCAGGTTCTTCCAAACTCTGCTGAGCGAATACAAAGCCAACTGCAAAAAGTGCAAGTACGCTAATAGTAAGTAACTTTTTCATTATTCTTCTACCTCCGAAGTTCCAGATTCAGAATCAGAATCCTCAGCGAATACATCCTTAAGTTCATAACCATCGTAAATGTATGAGAGAGAATTTGATGTATACTTCAACTGATCAAAGAAGATCATGAAATCATCAACATATTCTTCTGCATCTGAACGAATTCTAAAGCCAACAAATGCCATGCTTGTTGGACCTGAGCGAAGATGTGACTTCTGCTGAATCCAACTAGGAATATTAATAATAATATTGCGCCAACCATGGAATGCAAGACTTCCAGCAGGAAGAACTCTTACAGTTCCTGAAGCATCGCGAACTAAAAGTTCAATATAATAATTATAGTTTGAACCCCATACCCAGAAATCAATTGTAGCAACTTCACCAGTAAAAGGAAGTTCAAATGGTTTATCATCCTTTGTAGGATAAACTTCAAACCAGTTATCACCCTTTCTATTATAAGCTGTCTGAATACCAAGAACCTTAAGTTCTTTATCTGTTCCCTTCAACAACTGCTTCAAAGAATTAGGAGCGCCCTCAAAATAATTCTGCTTAGGATATCCCTCTGCAACAAAACGGCTGGAATTGATAGCCCAATCCCAACTGTAAGGCTTTCCATCATACAGATAATTCTGCTCACCCGCAGAATCAAAATCGTCCATTACAAATGTCTCAATGCTTCGAGAGCTAGGCTGTGCAAACACAGGCAAGCCGATTACAAACAGACATGCAAGACCAACAAAGACTCTAAGTCCCCTTTTCATGCAAAACTCCTTGAAACTTTTATCAACTGATAAAAAGATATAATTAGTTATCTATTTTATCGGTACAATCAGTCTAAAAAATTAGTATTCTTAATTATATTTCCTATATAAATCTTTGTCAAATCCCTTTTTATTCAACCTTTGGTATTTACTCATTGAATTTTTACTTCATTTGGATTATTATTTTATCAAATCTCTTTTATAAAAGGATGTTAATTATGTCTAACATTATTTCTTACAAAGAACTTGGTCTTGTAAACACACGTGATATGTTTGCTAAGGCAATGAAAGGCGGATATGCTATTCCAGCATATAACTTCAATAATATGGAACAGATGCAAGCTATCATCATGGCTTGTGTTGAAACCAAATCACCTGTTGTTCTCCAGGTTTCAAAGGGAGCACGTGCTTACGCTAACGCTAATATCCTCCGCAACATGGCTCGTGGTGCTGTTGAATATGCTCACGAACTCGGATGTGATATTCCTATCGCTCTTCACCTTGATCACGGTCCAAACTTCGAAGTAGCAAAAGACTGTATCGACAACGGATTCTCATCTGTTATGATCGACGGTTCTTCACTTCCTTACGATGAAAACGTTGCACTCACAAAGAAAGTTGTAGAGTATGCTCACCAGTTCGATGTAACTGTAGAAGCAGAGCTCGGAGTTCTTGGTGGTGTAGAAGAGGACGTTGCTGCTGAAGAGTCTAAGTACACAAAGCCAGAAGAAGTAATCGACTTCACATCAAAGACTGGTTGTGACTCACTTGCAATTTCTATCGGAACTTCACACGGACGCTGTAAGTTCACTCCAGAACAGTGTACACGCCGCGAGGATGGTACTTTGGTTCCACCTCCACTGGCATTCGACGTTCTCGAAGCAATCGAAAAACAGCTCCCAGGTTTCCCAATCGTACTCCATGGATCTTCTTCAGTTCCACAGATTTACGTTGCAGAAATCGAAAAATACGGCGGAAAGATTCCTAACTCTGTAGGTATTCCGGAAGAACAGCTCCGCAAGGCTGCTAAGTCTGCTGTATGTAAGATCAACGTAGACTCAGACGGACGTCTTGCTATGACTGCTGCTATCCGTAAGCACCTTGTTGAGCATCCAGAAGATTTCGACCCACGTCAGTACCTCACAGACGCTCGTGCAGAACTCGTAAAGATGTATGCAGATAAGAACCGCAACGTATTCGGTTCAGCTGGACATGCATTGGACTAGTCTTTAATCCTTAGAAGACAAAAAAAAACTGTGGTTTTAAACCACAGTTTTTTTTATTTAACCTATTCCTTAATTATTGCTTTTCCCAGCCTGCTGAATATAAACAATACAGGAAGCGCAAGGGTGTAGACCCCGCTTATAATCAGAATAAGAAAATAGCTCATATCAAGAAGATACATTGTTTCCACAACAGAAGGAAAAACAATACATATTATCGAAATCAGAATCCACACAGCCGCAAAAAAATATTTTTTTGCAGCAAAATTCTTTTCAATATGCTTTGCGCTCAAGCCAAGAGAAAAAATCATTACAGCAAATAAAAGAGGCTTTACCATCAAAGGGAAAGTTGTAAAGATTTTTTCTGAAGTAGAAAGAATAGTGTATGGCAGATAAAGCATATAAAACGAAAGTAGCAATGGAAAGAGAGCTTCTACCTTATATGAAATTGCATCCCTGGAAACAAGAAAGAATACACCATAAATCAAAACAACCGGCAGTAAAGTCTGATGAACCAGCAGATACATCATATTCTTTTCAAAAGAAAAAGGAATTACTCTGTGCGAATATAAAAAGAAAGCTCTGAAGCCGCATACAAGAACTGCAGTTACAAGACCTGCAACAATTACAGGAATCAGATGTGAATCTTTTTTATAAAAGCACCAGGCTGCAAGAATCAAAGGAAGCAGCAAAAACATAAATAAATACATAGTAAAAAAATACAGTTTAGAGCAGTTTTAATCAACCTTACTTTGCACGAATGCGCAGAATGCTCGCCCTGCCCTCCACAGTTATTTTTTCGCCAGGTTTTACGGCATAGATTTCTTCTGCAAGAATCTTTTTACCTATCTGCTCTCCAGCCCCGCGGATTACAGCCTTATCCTCACTAAGAATATACAAAAGCTGAACATCTGCCGCGCCCTTATCATCACCAGAGCAGTACATGCTCCAGCCGCCTTTGACATCAATACGATCGATTGAAAAATACTTACACTCGAATGTGCCAGGGAAAGGAGCAACAGGCTGCATTTCTTCACGCTTAATTACGGCAAGTCCTTTTTCTATATGAACTTCACGACCGCGCCCCCAGTCATAAAGGCGGTAGGTAAGATCACAGGACTGCTGAACTTCCATAAGACGAAGGCCGCCGCCAATGGCATGTACAGTACCGGCTGGAATATAAACAAAGTCTCCAGGCTTTACATTTACAAACTCAAGATACTGCTCAAGATTATTGTCTGTAATTGCCTTTGCAAGAACTTCATTGCTGTAGCCTTCTTTAATGCCATAAACAAGTTTTGCATCCGGAGCAGCATCAAGAACATACCAGCATTCTGTCTTACCACGGTTTCCCGCGCCTTCAAGCTTTACAGCCCAGTCATCATCCGGATGTACCTGAATGGAAAGAGTATCGTCAGCCTGAATAACCTTAACAAGGAGCGGATATTCACTACCGCAGAAGTCCAGAAATTCCTTCTGGCAGCCGTTTGGGTGAGTCGAAGCAATCCAGAGCTCATAGCCCCAGATTTTCTCGGATTTTATCGGATTAAGTTTAAGCATCTATTTAGCCCACAACTGCTCAGGATAATAGCCGTCTTTGATCTTCTTAGCGATTTCGTCTTTTACAAGCTGGCGGTCTTCCGGATAGGTCATACCAAACCAGGTTTCAGAAGAATTAAAGAACTTAATGATTCCCTTACCATGAGCAATAATATCGCTGGCTGCAACAGGAAGAAGAGCTTCTGCCTTTGGAGCTTTAGAGTTATTAGCAATAAAATTATCCCAGTATACGTGGAACTCTTCAAAAGCCTTAGGACTGAATCCAAAAAGATTCATACTTACCCATTCTTTACCTGTAAAGAGTTTTTTCTCGCCATCCGGCATCTCGCTGATTACCTGATCATTTTCGCCATAGTAAATCTTAAGATTTTCAACGATATTAACAAGCTTTTCGTCTGCAACTGTACAAACACCACGGCTTACAGAACCAGAACGGCTCATTGTATTTCCAAGAACATAGCCTACCATAGCGTGCTCTGTACAGTCATTATCAATTGAAGAAAGATATTTACCAAGAACTTCAAAAGCCTGGCGTCCATAATAGTCATCAGAATTGATTACAGCAAAAGGCGCGTTAATAGCTTTTTCTGCACACAAAACAGCATGAGTTGTTCCCCATGGCTTTTCGCGGCCTTCACTGTCTTTTAGCTGCTGATCTGTCAAAAGGCTTTCGTGCTGCTGGAATACATATTCAGCATCAAAGTTGCGTGCAATGCGGTCAAAAAGACGCTCGCGGAAAGCCTGCTCAATATCCTTACGGATAATGAATACAACCTTTCCAAAACCGCTTTTCATTGCGTCATAAGTTGCAAAATCCAGCAGACATTCATCATGAAGGCCTACTCCATCAATCTGTTTAACTCCACCATAACGGCTGCCCATACCGGCTGCAAGAACTAATAATGTTGGTTTCATTTTTTTTCCTCTAATTATGCAATAATTGTTTCAAGGGCAAGCTTCATCATGTCCTTGAAGGTAGTCTGACGTTCTTCTGCTGTAGTAGCAGTTCCCTTAAGAATGTGGTCACTTACAGTAAGGATTGTCAGAGCTTTTCTGTTGAACTCTGCTGCAAGAGTATAAAGTTCGGCAGATTCCATTTCAATACCTTTTGCTCCGTATTTTTTCCAGAGCTTCCAGTTTTCGTTATCATCATAAAAACGATCGCTTGAAACACACTGACCTACAACAGTCTTAAGATTCATTTCCTTTGCCTTATTGTATGCTGTATACAAAAGATCAAAATCAGGAACAGGAGCATAATGAAGGCTTCCGAATCTCTGATTCTGCAAAGATGAGTCTGTACAGGCTCCGTTTGCAAGAATTACATCGCGAAGTTCTACATCTTCACTTACTGCACCACAAGTTCCTACACGGATTGCCTTCTGAACTCCATAACAGTCAAAAAGCTCGTGAACATAAATAGAAAGCGATGGCTGTCCCATACCGGTTCCCTGAACAGAAACCTCAACACCTTTATAGGTACCGGTAAAACCAAGCATACCGCGTACTTCATTATAACATACTGGATTTTCGAGGAAATTCTCTGCAATAAATTTAGCTCTGAGAGGATCTCCAGGAAGCAAGATTTTATCTGCGATTGCTCCTTCTGGAGCGTTAATGTGTGTACTCATACCTTTATTATAATTGAAAAATAAAATAAAGCAAATAGTTAGATATCTCCGGGAAAGAGAAAAAAAGGCAGCGCCCAACGGGGATGATGTTGTTCGCTACCTTTTTTTCTCTTCCCCGGAGTCAAGTGATCCTTTTTATTTTTCAGTTATAATAAAATCCAACGGGGATAGAGAACTCAATATTTTTCTGTTATAAGAATATCATACCAAAGATGGCTCCCAGAATAATTACCAGAATCGGGTGGGCTTTTAGCTTAAAAAGTAAAAATGTAAATACTGCGTAGCCGGCGATTGGGATTGGGTTGAAGAGATTTTTCCAGCCTTCCAGGGTTGTTAAAACTGACAGAGTCTCCGGGGGATTTATCAGGGTGAAGGTGATTACCTGGATTACAGGAACCAGGATAAGACCTGTAGTTACAGGGCGAAGGAAGGCTAAGGAACCTTTTACGAAAGGGTTATCGTTAAAGCTGCGTAAGAATCTTGCAATAATAAGAATTATTATGATTGAAGGCAGAACCTGAGCGCCTGTGACAATA
>JAIKYB010000188.1 GCA_024683675.1 Treponema sp. | reverse complement strand
TCCTGACCGTTTCGGCAGGATTTTACAACTGAAAAATCTTTATTTTTGCAGACATACTGTTCATTTATCATTGCGACCATAGGGTCGTCTTCTACAATCAAAACTTTATACATAGGCTTAAACTTACTCCCCCTCCACTTTTCTTTTTATGGAAACCATAAAGACGCTTCCAACCCCAACTTGAGATTCATAAGAGATTGTGCCACCCAGATTTTCTATGAGCTGTTTTATGTGGTACATGCCAACTCCACGACCAGGCCCCTTGGTAGAAAAGCCGTTCTCAAAGATTCGGTCGCCTGTTTCGGGAGGGATACCGCAGCCGGAATCCTGCACAGTAATAAGCAGTTCACCAGGTTTAGTAAAAGCTCCAAAAACGAGTTCCTGCGGGCGGGAAAGGCTGTCCTGGGGATTTGCTGACAGCATATTCATTGAGTCTAATGCGTTGTCAATGAGATTGCCCGCGATTGTTACCAGGGCTTCCGATGGAATGGCTATATCTGAGGATTTAAAACGCGAGCCTTCGCGGAGGATGAACTTTACGTTGCATTCGGAAGCCCGCGCTATCTTGCCGATTAACAGGGCGGCGAAGGAGGCATTGTCTACAGCTGACATGACGGCGCTTAGAGTCTGCCTTTGAATAATTGAAATATTTTCGATATAGGAAACTGCCTTATCATATTCACCGATTTGGATAAGTCCCAGAATTACATGCAGCTTATTGGTAAAGTCATGATTATTAGCCCGCATGGAATCTACCAGATATTTTGTTCCAGACAACTCTTCCATCAGCTTTGTATATTCTGAGCGGTCATGTAAGATGGCAACAGCTCCACAAATTGAACCGTTATCACGAACTGGAATACAATCCACCATCAGGGCTCTTCCTTCTTCACTTTCTTCCTGCAAACCAAGACTAGGATTACCGCTTTTCATTACATTGACCAGGAACTTTTCTGCAAATACCTTTTGCTTTATAAGGTTCAACTTTTCATCATCACAATTACAATTTAATATCTTTCGGGCGGCTTTATTTACAAACTGAATCTCGTTTTCGGAATCTACGGCAATAATTCCATCATAAATAGATTCTAGAATATTATCGCGGATTTTAAACATTGAAGAAAAGGTGTCTGGCTCATAGCCCATAAGTCGTTTTTTAAGTTTTCTGGAAAAGACTCGGCAAATTGAGATTTCTATGATTATGGCTGCAATTGTAACAGAAAGAAATAAAAGGATGATTTTATAGGTCACAGAACGGATTGATGTTTTTAGGGCAACTGTCATAAGAAAGCCTATGTAATTGTCATTTTCATCATAAAGGGCACAATAGGTTCTTCGCTGAGGACCTGAAGGCCCTATATTGCTTTCTGTATAAAAGCCATGACTGTGAACAGAAAAATCAGGATTTGTTCCATCATATTCCGTATCTATAAGCTGATGATTTGTGTGATAGATTCGGATATTATCTGAACTGACTATAGAAATTACATCTACATCAATCAAATCTTCTCCTATGGAATCCATAACCTGACATAAATCACGATTGGGCTCATTCATCATAAGCTTGTAGACTCTTGAAAGAAGCTCGGCAGTATCCTGCAGATTCTGGTCAAAGGAATTGTCGCTGGCGTTTACATTTACAAAGGCTCCGCCAAGACTAAGAAGTATTGTAATCACAATAATTAAAATAAGATGAACTCGTTGGATTTCGTGACGTATGATGTTCAGGCTGCTGTTTGCTTTCATTTCACCTCCATTATAGTAGATTTTTGTCAGATTATGAACTTTAAGAGGTCTTTTGAAAGTAAAAAAAGTGCTAATTCCAAAATCTTTTATTTAGAAGCAAGCTCCAGCAGCTGTCCTGTGTGGAAATATTCCAGTTGATCCGAAAGAATGGGCTTCATCTGCTCGTAGGGCTCAAGTCCTGTGCAATGGCAGGTGTAATATTTACATGGATAGGAAGTCAGTTTTTGGGCAATTTCCCTTTGTTCAGCATAATCGCTGTTTTCGTAGCCTGACCTTTTCATAAGATGGAAGCCTGATAAAACAAGCTGAGGAAGGAGGGGCTGGCCGAACTTTCGGATTAATTCTTCCAGAATGTTTAAGATTCCATTATGGGCACAGCCGGATATAAGGGCCCTTGAGGCAGAAGACTCGTTTATGAAGAGGCAATGCTCGTGAGTAAAATCGTCCTGGATAAAGTGGTCTGAAGCTGAAGGTGGCGTGTTTGTTGCCTGCACGGGTGCAGTGTGTATGGCTGCGGGGTCTGTGCTTGCAGGCGGCGTGCTTGCAAGTGGCGTGCTTGCAGGCGGCGTGCTTGCGGCCTGTGTGAGTGTGGATGCGGGGGCGGCCGTGGTGGCTGGGATTTTTCTTACCATTCTGCGGCTTGTGGCTGGCAAAGGGAAAACCCTGTGATTAATGGTAAAAAGTGACAGCTCTTCATCAATCTGAAAATCGCCATTTAAGAGCTGAAGCTGAGGAAGCTCCAGAATCCTTTTGTCTATGCCAATGTATCGATAGCCTTTTTCAGGACCATCAAAGGCATAGTTTTCGCCGGTTGCCCCAGTCTGCATATAAATCTTTGCATGAGGATTCAGACTGGCAAAGGCAAGCAGGCCTCCCGAATGGTCATAGTGCCCATGGCTCAAAATAGCCGTATCTACAGAGCGTAAATCAATTCCAAGTTTTTCAGCATTAGAAAGTGTAGCTTCACTGGGGCCGAAATCAAAAAGTATTTTATGCTTTTTTGTTTCGATATAAAAAGAAAGTCCGTGTAAGGCTATGCAGCCTTCCACCCCAGGTGTATTTTCAATCAATGCTGTAATTTTCATGTTTGTATTATACCACATATTTTGTAGCCGGGGCCTTCAAATGAATCACTTTTATAAGATAAATCTTGAGGATTGTTCTTTTTTTGGCGGCCTCGCGGTACTTAATATAAAGTGCGCCAAAAATCAACCAAAGAAGAAAGGTAACAAAAATAATTAATTCAAACATAAGAACTCCTTGCCCTTTACGAGCTTACGG
>JAIKYB010000123.1 GCA_024683675.1 Treponema sp. | reverse complement strand
CAAGTATAATTCCTTTCAAAATAAACTCCTTTTTATGTGGTAAAGCTAAAAATTGCTTTCGCAATTTTTTTAACGCTTTGCTATTAAACACCGGCCGCCAGCGGCCTTACACATTATCTACCTTGTTCTGTGTAATTTTTGCTGATCCAGTTCTTGTAATCACCGCTCAAAATGTGGTTAATCCAGTCGCTGTTCTTAAGATACCACTTTACAGTTTCCTGTAAGCCTTCTTCAAAGGTCATCTTGCGCTCCCAGCCAAGCTTTGTCTTAATCTTTGTACAGTCAATTGCATAGCGCTTGTCGTGGCCAGGGCGGTCCTTTACGTAAGTGATTGTCTTTTCTACTTCTTCAACTTTTTTACCGGTCTCTGCCGCAGTAAGTTCAATAACTTTATGAAGCAGTTTGATGTTCTGCCATTCGTTTTCACCGCCAATGTTGTACTTTTCGCCGGTTACTCCCTTGTTTACAATCAGCCATACAGCTCTGTTGTGATCTTCTACATAAATCCAGTCGCGGATATTGTCTCCCTTTCCATATACAGGAAGATTCTTTCCATCGCGGATATTGCTTATCATAAGTGGAAGGAGTTTTTCAGGGAACTGATACGGTCCATAATTGTTTGTACAGTTAGAAAGTGTGATTGGAAGACCGTATGTGTGGAAATAAGCCATTACAACGTGGTCGCTGCTTGCCTTTGATGAAGAATAAGGGCTTCTTGGGTCGTAAGGGGTATCCTCGCGGAAGTAGCCTGTTTCGCCAAGAGAACCATAAACTTCATCAGTTGAAATATGATGGAAGAGTACGTCATCACGAATACTTCCGTCTTCCTTCTTCCAGTAATTTCGGGCTACATCAAGAAGAGTAAAAGTTCCCATTACATTGGTCTTCATAAAAGCTTCCGGACCAAGAATTGAACGGTCTACGTGGCTTTCTGCAGCAAAGTGAATTACTGTATCAATATCATACTTTTTGAAGATGCGTTCAATGTTTTCGCGGTCGCAGATATCTACCTTTTCAAAGAAGTATCGCTTGCCGCCAAACTGAGCCTCTACATCCTTAAGAGATTCAAGGTTTCCTGCATATGTAAGACAGTCTACGTTTACAACTGTACCGTCAAAGTTTGCATCATTAAATAGATTGCCTTCTGCCGAAGACATCCCGAATAAATAGTGAATGAAATTTGAGCCTATGAATCCGGCTCCGCCTGTAATAAGAATATTGTGAAGTTTTCTCATAAAGGCCATTATATCACATATATAGTAGATTTGGAAAGTAGATAGACCAAATCACTTTTTCGGCTTTACAAAGTGAATTATAATTCAAAAGGAAGAGGTAGTTCAAAAACTTTTTCACCATTTTCAAGAGGAATTGTGAGCTTTACTGCTGCAAGCTGTAATCTTTTTATTCCGGAAGCCTTTTTTAGGATTTTATTTATTTTAAAATTTCCATGTTGATCATCCCCTGCTATAGGACAGTCATTTTTTGCCAGATGAATACGAATCTGATGCATACGGCCGGTTTCCAGCTTCAATCTGATAAGACTTAAGGGTATTAAAAGCTCTCCTGTAGAATCTGAGTTATAAGTAAGCAAGGCTTCTTTTTCTACCTGATAATGAGTAAGTGCAGCTTTTTCACTTCCATGCTGTATAAGGCTATCTTTTATAAGGCCTTTTTTTTCGTTCAATCTTCCTACACAAAGGGCTATATATTCTTTTTGAACCATTTTTGAAGCAACGAGCTTAGTCCATTTTGAAGCGGCCTGAGGGCTTTTTGCAACAAGCATTAAGCCTCTGGTATCTTTATCCAGTCTGTGAACCAAATATACTTTTTGACCTGTCTGCTTTGCAAAATCCACATCTAAAGAATGTGAAATCCCCTGACCTCCCTGAACAGCAAGGCCTGCAGGCTTATCAATTACAAATATTTCCTCATTCTCATATAAAATAGTAACCTGATTCATCCGAAATAATATAATAGAGGATTTTTAAAATGGCAAGACACTTTCAAAAGTTTATAGCAAGCCTGATTACACTGATAACTTTCACACTTATTCTTCCAGCTGAAATGATATATGACAAAGATTTTGGATTTTCACTGGATATACCAGAAGGCTTTGAAGTAGCAGATGCGACAGAGGATGGAACTTCAATTTTATTTACTCATCCAAATATAGATATAACTTTAGCTGTAAAGATTTACTATAAGCAAGGATATAAGTCCTCTATTGAAAGTCTGGACGCAGCATTGAATAAGCTTTCGGCTAAGGCAAGTACAGATGAATTAAAATGGGAAGGTCAAAAATGTGCTGTTTCAACCTTTGAAATGGACCTTGACCAAAAATATAAAGGCTGGGCTGCAGGAGCTCCTATAAAATTAGACAGTTATCTGGTTCTTTTATGCTATTCACCAGAAAGTATTTTTCAGCAATGCCAATATTTTATAGTTTCAACAATAAATTCTTTATCGATTAATGATGAATTGCATGACAGCCCGGGAATTTTTATGGATTATGCCTTTCCAAAAAGCGGAAACAAGACTGTAAATGCAAGAATTGCAGGTCAGGATATTAAGTCTATAATTGATGCTTCAGACGAAGATGCTGCAGAATGTCTTGTAAATATTGAATATAGTGTTTTAATGATGTATGCAAATCATCCTAAAGTTATGCAGGCCTGGGAAAGATATTACAGATTGATATACAGAGACAGTTATTCCAGACTTTCAAATTTCTCTTCAGATCTTTTTAACAAGCTCTACCCTATAGCAAAAGCAGAAAATCCTGAAAATCCGGAAATAGCTTATGCACAGAAATTACTTTCCTGGGTACAGGGCTTCCATTATAAAAGAGCGGAAGATGCTAAATCCAGTGATTTCACAAATCTTCCTGCAATGCTTACAGGAAGCGGAAATGATTGTGACAGTAGAAGTATGCTGATGTGTGTTTTGCTGAAGTCAGTAGGAATAGACAGTATCTTTTTGTTTTCGCCAAGCTATTCTCATGCAATGGTAGGAACTGCAATAAAAGCACCAGGACAAACGTACTTATTAAAGGATGGGAATAAAGAATATTTGATGGGAGAAACCACAGCTAATGTGACTTGGGGAATGATTGCTCAGGACCACGGCGACAGAAACAAGTGGGTTCCTGTCATTTTGCCGTAAATCCTGATATATTTTTATGCTCTAGTAAGAAGTGTGTAGATTTCCTGTTCGGAAGATGAAGTTGTAATTGCTGCACGAAGATCACTGTCCTTAAGTTTTGCACTAAAATGTGAAATTGTCTTAAGGTAATATGAATGCTGATTATAAGCTGCAGCAATCATAAAGAGCAATCTGATTGGCTCATCATCAAGTGTCTGGAAATCTGCAATAGGCTTTTTACATACCCCTACAGCCATAACAAGATCAGTTACAGATGCAAGTCTTACATGAGGAATAGCAATTCCACGACCAATAGCGGTAGACATCAGTTCTTCACGCTTAAGGATTTCCTGTGTCAACTCCGCAGCATTTTTTACCTGTGGAGCTGTTGCAAGTACCTGAGAAAGCTCAACAATAGCATCTCTTTTAGAAGTGTGATTAATAAAAACTACACGTTCCTGAGAAAGAACATTTCTTACCTGAATGCTCATTTCGGCCTGTCTGCTTGATTCTGAAGAAAGCTTGGCATTTACCCAATTTTCCACTTCAGATTTCTTGAAACGCCAAACTGTTCCAATTTTTCCAGCAGGAATTTCCCCTTTCTGAGCCCAGTCATATACAGTTCTATCAGAAACCCTAAGGTATTTAGCAACCTCTTCAATCGTAAGGATATCGTCTTCCATTTTAATTCTCCAACTAACTTTTTTATAGATATGACAGGCTCCCATTTGTTTGAAAACCTTAGAATATTTTGCATTTTTTACGGTATATTGTCAAGATTAACATTGAACATTGAATTTTACAAAGCTATACAGTAATATAATAAATATGAAAATGAAAAAATTGATTCCCCTTTATATTATAATTACTTTGATTTTTACAATTCTTTATATATTTTTAGCAGCAAAACCTTTAGCAAAGGAATACCAGTTTACTCCTATTTGGAAAATTAGTACTGCAAATCCTGCTATAAGTGAAGCAAATGAAGGCGAAAAGCTTCGCTGCTTTCATCTTGGACAAACACTGGGATATTTTACAGAAGATGGAAGGATTTCTTTTTTCAAAACCTTCCCTGATCGTGTTGCAATTTCTGATAATTATTTTGCCCTGTATGATTCTCAGGCTATTGATATTCCTTTTTATAATAACAAAGGCCAGGAAGTTGGAACTATAAAAGCCAGCGGTTATCCTTTCTTTAAAGATGATATGATTTACGTATTTCTCCCAGGCGGTTCTTCTTTTTCTAAATGTGATGAAAGCGGAAATGTAAGCTGGACATACGAAGGGATTCTTCCAATTACAGCTTTTTCTGCAAAGAAAAAATATACAGCAGTTGGCTTTGCTGATGGAACAATTAAAGTGTTTAATAATACAAACGGAGCTGTTGAAATTAATTTTGCGCCGGGAGGAAGTGACTACCCTATTATTTTAGGGCTTGATATTTCTTCAGACGGTCAATATGTTGCCGCAATTTCAGGTCACAACCAACAGAGATTCACCCTTTCCCGCCGTGAAGACAATCAGCAGAAAATTATTTATCATACCTTCCTAGATACAGATACCCCACACAGGACTCTTGTTCACTTCTGTAAAAACGGAAACAGAGTTTTGTATAATTACCAGGGAGCTGTTGGAATTTATGATTTAAGGCTTAATAAAAATACTGTAATTCCTATTAAAGACAAGGTTATCTCTATAAAAGAAAACGACAATTTTGTTTATATGCTTAGTAAAAACAAAAGCAAATATACTGTCGCAGTTATTGAAAAAACAGATACTTTGGAAGGGACTTTTACTTTTGAATCAGATTCTGCCTTTATAAGCACAGATGGGGATAATCTTTATATTGGAAAAGACAATACCATTTCCAGACTTTCGGTATCACAGGAATAAGGGGAACATAATGAAAAAGACTTTTTTT
The DNA here is from genome assembly GCA_024683675.1 of Treponema sp. Taxonomy (GTDB): domain Bacteria; phylum Spirochaetota; class Spirochaetia; order Treponematales; family Treponemataceae; genus Treponema_D. The sequence goes on along the minus strand of JAIKYB010000123.1, from coordinate 55,877 downwards.
GTTTTATTATCTTTATTTATCATAAACACAAGCTTTGCTTTTGACTGGCCTCAGGCTGAGGTTACAGAAGAATCCTGCAGCTCATATTTTGGTCAAAACAGAGGAGATATTTTAAGCACCTCAATGGTATTCGGAGAACCTGCAGAAATAAAGGCTGCTGATAATGGTTATATTTTAATTGTAATGACAGAACAGCTGGATGATACCGACTTCTTTCCTTCTACACTCGGAAGCTCTATAATTCTATCTCATGAAGACAATCTGCTTTCTGTTTACGGTAATCTGGAAAGTGACACCATAACCCTAAATGATGAAAATGAAAAATATATTGATGCTCAGGCAACTCTTGGGCAGAGCGGAAATACAGGTTGGCAGAATGAAAAAGGTAATCTTGAATTTCAGGTAATAGACGCAAAAAATAAATCAGCAATAAATCCAAAAATACTTATGCCAAGATTAAATAAAGAAATGCCCTTAAGCCTTTCCGGTATTTATATAGAGAACAAATCTGGAACCTTATACGATATTAATGTTTCGAGAACTTATGCCTCCGGCATTTACAGAATCTATCAGAGAAGAAATTTGATCGCAGCTCCATACAGAACCGCTATTGCAATTAACGGAACTATGGTTGATCAGATTTCTTATGACACTATATCACAGGAAAACGGAAAGCTTTGTGTAACCGGAAAAAAGAAATACACCAGCAAAGATATTTATCCAACTGATAATCTTCAGCTGATTGGAGAGGCTGTTTTATCATCAGGAAGAGCAACTTTAACCTTGTATAGTGAAGATATTTTAAACACCAGCCGCCACTTAAATTACAACGTTACTGTTTATTAATTTACAGATATTTTATAACCATAAAAATATTTGTTAAATCTCACTTTTTGTGATACCATATTTTTGAAATATTACATAAAACGGAGCACAATTATGGAACATAATATGATTTTATCAGCTTCCGGCTGGCGCAAGGTTTTTGCTGTTTCAGGAAATGAACAGGATTCATCACCAGATATCACAGAATCAGATTGGGCTCTTGCAGTCACCGCTGCAAATGTATTTTTTGATTACGTAAGGGAAAAAAGTGGACAAGACATGCCCGTTATTGCCTTGGGCACAGATTCCAGACCAACAGGCCCAGCCCTTGCAGATGCAATGATCAGGGCTCTCATAAAAAAAGGTGCCTTAATTCAGTATTCTGCCGTTACTTCTGCACCAGAAATAATGGCTTACGCTAGAAAACTAGACGGTTTTATTTATATTTCAGCAAGTCATAATCCTATAGGCCACAATGGTATAAAATTCGGACTAAATGACGGTGGCGTATTAAATGCAGCAGAAAACAAAGTTATAACAGATGCTTTCTTAAAAAGACTAGCAGATGAAGATGCCCTTGCGGCTGATATAAAACTTGCAGCAGGCTGTACAACTTCGGAGCTACAAAAGGTTTACCAGATAAAAGAAAGTTCAAAACACAATGCACTTAGAGCTTATAAAGCCTTTGCAGATGAAACCATAAGTGGAACAAATGATAAAGAAGAAATAGAAAGTTTCTTTAAATTGCTGGATGGAGCGATTGCAGAAAATCCGGAAGGAATTGGAATTGTTTGTGATTTTAATGGAAGTTCTCGTTACCTTTCAATCGACCGTGAATATTTTGCAGCCCATAAAATTCACTTTCATTCAATAAATGAATTCAAAATTGCTCATGAAATTATTCCAGAAGCAGAAAATCTTGTATATGTTGCTGCAGAAATGGAAAAGCTTCATAGAGAAGGCTATAAAAATGTTTTACTTGGTTATATGCCTGACTGCGATGGAGACCGAGGAAATATAGTTTATTGGGATGAAAAAAATCAGAAGGCAGAAATTCTAAAGGCTCAGGAAGTTTTCAGTCTTTCGGTTCTTGCTGAACTTACCTTCTCTATCTGGCAGAATGGAAATAAGCCTGATTTTAAACCAGCAGTTGCAGTAAACTGCCCTACTTCAATGCGCATAGAAGAAATAGCAGGAAAGCTTGGAGCAAAGGTTTTCAGGGCAGAAGTTGGGGAAGCAAACGTTGTTAATCTTGCAAAAGAAAAACGTGCAGAAGGATATAATGTTAGAATTCTTGGAGAAGGCTCAAATGGAGGAACTATTACCCATCCTGCAGCCGTAAGAGATCCTCTAAATACAATTTTTGCTATAATAAAACTGCTTTTTATCAGAGAAAATGGACTTTATCAAATCTGGTGCAAAAAAGCTGGTATTCCATATAAGAGTGATTTTACATTAAATGATGTTTTAGCATCTCTTCCTGTATATAGCACAACGGGTGTTTCAGAAAAAAGAGCAGTACTTAAAATAAAAACAAATGACCATGAAAAATTAAAGGCCGCCTTCCAGAAGGAATTTGAAGCTGATTACGAAAAGAAAAAATCAGAACTTCAAAAAAAATACGGCATATACTCTTGGGAAGCAATAATTACAAATGGAACAAAAGAAAGCCGCAATGTTAAAGATTTCTCTTTATCAAAAAAGGGAGGCTTAAAAGTTTTATTTAAAGATAAAAATGAAGAAGCTCTTGCTTATATCTGGATGAGAGGAAGTGGAACAGAGCCGGTTTTCAGAATCTTATGTGATGTAAAAGGTAATCATAAAGATTGGGAAGAAGAGCTCTTGCAATGGGAAAGTGAGCTTATTAACAAAGCTGATAAATAATATTAAAATGGGAACAATAGAATAGGAGGATATTCTAAATGGATAAAGAAGAAATCTTGAAACGTGCAAAAGCCTACATCGAGGCAGAAAAAGATCAGCGTTTCAGCAATGAAGTAAAAGAACTTATTGCCAAAGAAGATTATAAAGAACTTGAAGACAGATTCTATCAGACACTGGAGTTTGGAACAGGTGGATTACGTGGAATCATGGGTGGCGGAACAAACCGTATGAATACCCTTGAAATCAATATGGCAACACAGGGACTTGCTAATTATGTTCTAAAAGCATTCCCAGAAAAGGCAAAGGACGGAAGTCTTAGTGCTGTAGTAGCATATGATAGCCGTCTCAATTCAGATGTATTTGCAGAAGCAACAGCACTTATTTTTGCCGCTAATGGAATTAAGGCTTATCTCTTTAGTGGACTTCGCCCAACTCCAGAGCTTTCCTTTGCAATTAAGGAGCTTGGAGCTCAGACTGGTGTTGTAGTTACAGCATCACATAACCCAAGAATGTACAATGGATATAAGGCATATTGGGATAATGGAGCTCAGGTTATTGAGCCTCATGACAAAGGTATTATTGAAGAAGTAAATAAGGTTTCTACTGTAAAAACAATGTCTAAGGAAGAAGCTCTTAAATCCGGAATGCTCAAAATTATCGATAAAGAAATTGATGAGAAATTCTGGGAAATGTGTAAGGCACAACTTTTCCGTCCTGAATTGATTAAAGAAAAGGCAAAGGATGTACGCATTGTTTACACTCCACTTCACGGAACTGGAGCTATGCACGTTGAAAAGGTACTTGGTGACCTGGGACTTAAAGTAATCACAGTTCCAGAGCAGAGAGAACCAGATGGAAACTTCCCTACTGTAGAAAAGCCAAATCCAGAGGAAAAGCCTGCACTTAAGCTTGCTGTAGAACTTGCAACAAAAGAAAAGGCTGATGGTCTTATGGCAACTGACCCAGATGCAGACCGCTTTGGAACCGCCTTCCCAGATAAGGATGGAAACTTTGTTCTTTTGAGCGGAAACCAGATGGGTGCTCTTCTTATGGACTATGTTCTTCTTTCTCGCAAAGAGTTCGGAAAAATGCCTTCTAAACCAGCAGTTATCCGTTCTATAGTAACTTCTCCATTTGGTGATTACATCTGTAAAAAATACGGTGTAAAAATGATGGAATGTCTTACAGGCTTTAAGTGGATTGCAGCAATTGAAGATCAGTTTGAAGCTGATAATTCTGCAGATTACGTATTTGGTCTGGAAGAAAGCTACGGTTACAAGGTTGAAAAAGAAGTAATGGATAAGGATGGCGTTTCTGCAGCAGCAATGTGTGCCGAAATGATTCTTTACTGGAGATCTCAGGGAAAGAGCCTTCTTGAACATCTTGATGAACTTTACAAAGAATTCGGATATTTTGAAGACAGAGCTATTTCACAGAACTTCCCAGGAGCTTCTGGTGGAGAAACAATGAAGAACATGATGTCTTCTATGCGTGCTGATCCTCCAAAAACTTTGGGTGGAGAAAAGGTTGTTAAAATCCGAGATTGTATGAATGATCCTAATCTTCCTAAGAGCAATGTACTTCAGTTCTATCTTGAAAGCGGAACAATTGTTAGTGCCCGTCCTTCTGGAACTGAACCAAAGATTAAGTTCTACATCAACTCAATGGTTCCTGCAGGAAATGGAACAGATGCATGGCTGGCAGATGCAAGAAAGCAGGCCGCTACACTTTGTGACGGAATAACTGCAGACATTCAGAAGATCATCGATGCAGCAAAATAAAAAATTATGCGATTATAAAAAACTGTATCAGCTTTATGAGGCTGGTACAGTTTTCACCGCATTCGATACAGAAACAACTGGTTTACGGCCATTCGATTCAACTATTATAGAAATTGGAGCTGTCAAATTTGACAGGAATGGCGAAATATCAACATGGAGTGGACTTTTCAATCCGGGAAGTCCACTTCCCCCTCAAATTACACAAATAACACATATTACAGACCAAATGCTCACAGATAAAGTTCCTCTTTCAGAAAAGCTTTGTGAATTTTTAGAGTATTTAAGTGATACTGTAATTGTAGCCCATAATGCGCAATTTGATATTGAATTTCTGAATTCTGAATGTGCTAAAAATGGATTAAAAAGGACAAATAATAGTTTTATAGATACTTTACAGTTTTCAAAAACTAGCTTTCCTTCGCTAAGTAGTCATAAGCTTGAATATCTGGCTGATTATTTTTCAATAGATAAGGGCTCATCCCATAGAGCTTTAGATGACGCCAGGACCTGCATGCATCTTTTTAAGAAATGCATGTATCCTGATGGCGATAACGGGCAGCTTTTTCTTTTTTAATTTCTAGGTGCCTTTGCTGGGTCGATTGGCTGACCATTTTGGAATACCATAAAGGTAATCTGAGGTTTACCACTTATAGAATCGATTCCAGCAGTACCTAACTCAGAACCAGATAAAGCATAGTCACCCTTCTTTACCTTTACACTTCCCATTCCGGTATAGGCATAAATCAAGCCTGTTTTTGTCTGAATAAAAAGAACCTGGCCAAAGCCACGATATGTACCAACATACATTACAGTTCCTTCGTGAATACATATTACACTTTCATTTTCTTTTGCAGAAAGCTGAACTCCGGATACCTTTCCTTTTATCTGGGTAATTTTAGGATTAGATACAGGCCATTTTGTATTCATATCAGCATTTACTGTAGAACCATAATTTCTAGTATCAGGAGGAGTTGTCTCATTCACTTTTATAACAGTTTCTGATTCTACACTTGGCTTTGAAGCAACCGGGTTACTTGAAGCTTTGACATTTAATTTCTGGCCAACCTTGATTACTGCAGAGGAATCCAAATTATTAATTGCTAGTAATTCTGGAACTGTAAGGCCATTATTTCTGGCAATTCTATAAAGAGTATCGCCCTTTTGAACTGTGTAAACAACTGTTTTAATTTCTTGTGTTTTTGGCTGACTAGAGGTATTTGATGTTGAAAGTGCGGCTGCAGTTCCAATATCTGCATCAGGAATAATAAGCTTTTGACCAGCTTTTAACACATCCTTTTCAGAAAGATTATTAGCAGCACGAAGTTCAGCAACAGTTATCTGATATTTACGGCTTATAGAAAATAATGTATCTCCCTTTTCAACCTTATAAGTTGAATCAGCAAAAAAAGGAGTAGAAATAATAAGGGTAGCAGCAATTATCAGTGATTTTTTAAGATTCTTCATATTCATGCAATAATTATCGGCAGATAATTCAGATAATTTTATTACAAAATAACACGGGTGAAGAAATCATGAACATCAATTCCGTTGATAATCTCGCCTTCTTTATAGTGGTTTAAAGTGCCTTCTCGTCCACCAATTAAATGAGAAGATGTGATTCCATGCTTAATAGAAATGTCAGCCTCCATAAGGGCAGAAAAATGATCTGCAATTCTGACTAATTTTCCATCTATAGGATTGAATTTATCTGAATTATATTTTTCGTTTAATTCTTCCCAAGAAACATGTAAAATATTTCCATTTTTATCTAAAATACGATTTGTAAATTCATCACTGGTGTAATAAATAATTTCCTTTTCAAAAAATGGCTCCATAAGAGGAACTAACTCTTTATTTACTATCTCATCTTCAATTTTTTTTACGATATTTGGTAAATCGTCAGTAGCCTGCTTTACAGGAGAAATAATATCTCTGGTAACAGATTCAGGTAAATCATGAAAAAGGGCACTAAAAAAATTATTGACCACCCTTCTTTTACACATGTTTAGATTTGCTTCTCGCCCCAGTAAAAGAGTCATAATAGCAACATAAAAACAATGGCCCAAAACAGAGGTTGCAGGAACTCTTGGAGTCTGATTCCAGCGGGTTTGAAAACGCAATTGTTCAATTTTAAGCAGAAAATGAAAAGCCTTTTGATGAGTCATCAGCTTCTGCAAGCCTTCAAGCTCCAGATATGGCTGAATTTCTGCTTCCAGCTCTACCCTAATTTCAGAAAGTCTTTCTCCTTCATTTACCAAAGAAAGCATTTCCATTTCCCTGATTGTAGCATATTTATGGGCTGCGTTATAAACCTTTAAAGAAGGTTCTAATTCCTTTGGAAGAGAAAATGAACCGGCCTTTTGGCCAACATAAATTGTAAAATTAGAAAAAAGCTCTTCATCTTCAATAATAGATCTGTATTGGTTGAGAACCCATTCATTCAGCCGCATATATTCATCTGGGAATTCCCTTTTTAACATTTGCTGAACAGGAGCTTTTATATCGCACAAAGATATTTTTCTTAAGAGGTCAAAAAAAGAAGCGTAAATAATCCAAAGCCAGTCAATTTCTTTGCCATTATTTTCTTCATATTTCCCAATTATATAGGCTAGAACCATTTTTTCAGCAGCCTTGTCCATTTCAACTAAATCAAAGGGCCTGATTAAATCATTCCAGCGCTGAATTGAAAAGCCTTCAAAAATCTTATGTGCAAATTCTTTGTTCATATACTAGTTGCTCAAACCTTTCTTATGGTCAGAATCCATTTTATCCTTCCAGACAAGAGCCTTACGCTTAGCTTCTTCAGCCTGTTCTGCATTTCCAATTGCAATATTAAGTTTACGCAAAGCTAAAAGATAGCGGATTCCATTTCTCATATCATCAATTCGACGGGTAGACATTTCGTATTTATCACGATAAGCAGTTGCAGAATCGCTAAGCATTTTTGCTACCATTCGAACATAAAGAACAGTTGTTTCATAATGAAGACTGGATGGATCAAAATAATCCTTTACGCAGTCCTTCATATCCAGAAGATTTTTTGCAACTGTTGTAAATCTGCCTTCAAGTTCAACAAAGGACCAGCGCCATTTACTGTTATCACCAAAGGCATCTTTTAAAAGACTAATGGCAAGTCCCAATTTTCTAACTATCATATAGCGTCTTGCAATTGCGACATTACTTATTTTTTCAAGTCTTTCTGTTAAATCTGAATATGGAACATCAATACCATCGGAAACAATATCTTCAAGATAAATTACAGCTTTATAAAGAATCTTTCTGGCATCATTCAGGGCATCATTGTTTTTTACGTCCATTACCTTTAATGAAAGACTATTAAGAGCCATATAAAGTGAGGAAACATAAATCATATCCTCGCACAAAAGCAATTTCTTATTTTCAAAATCCATATCGCCTTCATGCATACCATTAGACATGGTCTTTTCTTTTTCCAAGGTCTGATTAATTTTATCCTTGTAGGGCTGGATTGCCTCGTTAAAGTGAAGACGGGCTTCTTCTGTAACCTTTGCCATTAAATTCCTCCGCTATATTTTTCAAGAAGAGAACGTGCATGCTCCAGAGACTGCTCTGTATCAGAATCACCAGAAAGCATACGGGCAATTTCTGCAACTCTATCCTGCCCCTCTACAATGAAGACATTTGAAGAAGTTACTTGACCAGACACACTTTTCTCTATCTTAATCTGATTATCGGCATAAACTGCGATGCTCGCTAGGTGTGTTATTGCAAAAACCTGTCTGTTTTTTGCTAAATTCTTCATATGAGCACCTACAGCAACAGCAACTTCACCTCCAATACCAGTATCTACTTCATCAAATATTAAAGTATCAACAGAGTCGTTTTGTGCAAAAATTGTTTTAAGGGCCAGCATTACACGGGAAAGTTCACCACCAGAGGCAATTTTTGAAAGTGGAAGCGGAGGATTTCCAGGATTTGCGCTGATAAGGAATTCTATATCATCTTTACCGTAAGGACCACAAAGCTGTTCAAGGGCAGAACCTTCCTTTTGTTTTACGCTTACAAGAAAGCGGGTTGAAGCCATACCAAGCTTTGCTAAAATATTGCAAACTTCCTTATTAAGAAGCTCTGCAGCGGCAATTCTTTTTTTCGAAAGCTTATCTGCTAAAAGTAAAACTTCTCTTTCCAGCTCTTTGATTTGGGCAGCAAGCTTTTCTTTGTAGGAATCTGAATCTTCATTCTCTTCAATAAAGCTTTGAGCATTTTCAAGATAAGTTATAACTTCTGATAAAGGGGCATTTATAGAAGAAGCATATTTTTTCTTAAGGTTATAAATTACAGACAGCCTGTCTTCAACTTCCTGTAATCTTCCAGGATCAAAAACAAGCTTACTCTGATAAGAAGAATACTCTTCAGCAATATCTGAAAGTTCATAAAAAGCTGACTCCAAGCGTTCCTGCAAAGGAGAAAGACTTCTGTCCATTTCACTAAGATGTGAAGAATCCCTCAAGAGCTTCTTTAAAACAGGAACCAGTGAGCTTTCTTGGTCACTTAAAATATTATTTACAGTTTCAACTTCAGAAAAGATTTTTTCAAAAGAAGAAAGCTTGTTTTGTTCATCTTCAAGCAGAAGGTCTTCTTCCGCTTTGAGTTTTGCAGCAGTAATTTCTTCTACAGCAAACTTCATCATATCAAGCTTGCGCAGTCGCTCCTGGTCTGATAAAGACATTTCCGCAAGCTTCTTTCTTTTTTCAACAAGCTCAGCATACTTTTTTGTAAAATCCGCAACTTCACCTTGAATGCCGGCTCTTGCGTCAAGAAATTTCCTGTGCTCAGTAACCTTCATCAAAGATTGATGCTCATGCTGTCCGTGAATATCTACAAGAAAAGCAGAGAACTGTGCTAAATCTGCTCTTGTTACAGGAACAGAATTAATCCAGGCTCCGGATTTACCAGTATCACGAATAAAACGACGTAATATTACCCTGTTATTTTCAATTTCAATACCATGGGCCGACAACCATTCAGCAGGACTTTGGGCCTCCTCTTCAGGATTAAAATCCTTTCTTATAGAAGTATCAGAAAGCAAAAATGTTGCAGAAACAGAAGCTTCCGGACGACCACTTCTTATCTGCTGAACATCTGCTTTACCGCCTAAAAGAAAAGACAATGCGCCTATAAGAATAGATTTACCGGCTCCGGTTTCTCCAGAAAGAACAGTAAATCCTTTTTTGAATTCAATATAATCAGAATCAATAAGGGCGAAATCCTTTATTGTCAAATCTTCAAGCATAAGGTCCTCCAGACCAATTCAATTTAGAACGTAGAGCACTATAAAACTGTTCTTCTGTTGCACATAAAAGCTTCACCTTTTTATCAAATTGTGTAACTTCTATTCTATCATCAACATTAAGTGAAAAGGCCTCCTGCCCGTCAACAGATACAAAATAATACTTAGTTCTACTTTTGCCTACAGTTATTTCGATTTTACCTTCCATTCCAAGCACTATAGGACGACTTGAAAGAGAAAATGCATTTAAAGGTGTAAATACAAAGGCATTTAGGGTTGGAGAAAGAATCGGCCCCCCTGCAGCTGCAGAATAAGCTGTTGACCCCGTTGGAGTTGCTATAATTACACCATCTGATTTTAATTTACACAAGGGCAATTTATCATATTGTACATCAAGAGAAATTGTAGAAGCGCCAGGTCTTCCAAAAATTACCGCATCATTTAGCCCCAGAGATGAATAAACGCATTCTGATTTTCTAAAAACCTTTAATAAAAGAAGGGAACGTTCTTCTGACACAACCTGATTTTTTAAGCAGGCCTCCAAGGTAGGCTGCCAGGCTTCAGGCTGAACAGAAGCAATAAATCCAAATTGTCCTAAATTTACAGGAAAAACAGGGATCTCCTCGGGAACCGCATTTCTGGCTGCAAAAAGTACAGTTCCGTCTCCACCCAGGGTGATAACTAAATCATAACCGGAAAAAGAAACCTCACCTGCAAAACCATCAAAGTCATAGAGGACGGTTTCAATTCCCTGATTTTTTAGAAAACGATCAATCTTTTCTGCAAGAGATAAAGATTCATCTTTGCTTATATTTACAATAACAAGGACTTTTTTCATGTCACCCCTTTTTATGGCAGGGAGCCCAAAACCTTCACAATCTTTGCACTTTCTGCATGAGTCAGTCGAGGATACAAAGGAAAATGTACACATCTAAGGAGCAAAGATTTTGCATGAATGCACTTTTCAGACAAGGCTTCATCCAAAGCAATAATTGAGCCTTCAAAAGCAGGCTTAATTTCTATATCTTTCTTTGCAGTATACTGTTTTACATCCTTAAACGAACTGCTCAAAACCAGTGGAAAAGAACTGGCTGTAGAACCGTTTTCTGATTCACGAGCAAACATTTTGTGACGTCCTACAAGGCAGGCTCTTTGGTACAAAGAAAAGATTTCTTTTCGAGTTGCCTCATTTCTAGGATATTCACGAACCTGAACCCAGGCCAAGGCGCTGTTTATATCAGGCAATAAATCTGTTAGAGGAAGGGTCTCAACGATATGTTTTAAGACTATCCATTCACGACGACCAGGTGCAATTAAGATGGCGCCACCACCGGCAGTAATAACATCCCGCTCTTCCAAGCCAAGAATTGTAAATACGCCGAAAGTACCAGCTTGAACACTTTCTTCTGTCACATTTCCATTTTCATCTTTCAATGCAAGTAATGCACCCGCACTCTGAGATATATCTTCTATGACAGGAATACCTAATTGACAAATTGCCTGAAGGTCAGGAATAATTCCCTCTGTTTCATGAAGAATCAGGAGGCTTCCACCTTCTTTTATTCCATTTTCTACAATTTCAGATGTAACAAGACCACTTGTTTCATCTACATCAAGTACAAGAGCTTCATACCCCAGGTCAAGAATTGTCTGATACTGCCAGGCAGGTGCCAAAGCTGAAACCATTATTTTTTTTCCAGCTTCAAAATCCATTGCCTGAAGAGCATATTTAAGTGCGAGAGAAGGACTGCGAAGAGCCACTGCCCCATCACATTTTATAAATTCTTTTACCTGTTGGATAAGCTTGCTGTTTAACTCGCCTGGACCAATTTTTTCATCGACCATACAAGTTAAAACAGCATCCATTTCTTTTCTACGAATAGTTGTGCTGTATGTTGGTATCATTATTACTGAACTTCGACAATGCTCTGCAATTCTTTTGCATTGAATAATTTACGAGTGTTCAACATAATCAGGTACCCCTGCTTTTCGCGAACAACACCTTCAATATATTCAGTACCAATTCCGCTGAGCATCTGAGGAGGCTCTTTTACCTCTTCTGCTTTTACAGTAACTACACGTTCCACTTTATCAATGATAATACCGATTTTGTTTCCATCTATATTAAGAATAATAAAACCACCATCGATGTCCACATCATCATCTGAGGAACGAGCCATAGTCTGGAGCTTAAAGCGTTTGTGTAAGTCTATAATAGGAATAATTTCGCCACGAAGATTGATGATTCCTTCCACATAGAATGGAGCATTTGGAATTACACGTACATTTTGTAGGCGGACGATTTCCTTTACATCCATGATGTTAACACCGTACAGTTCCTCTCCAAGATGGAAAGTTACTAACTGAAATTGAGATTCACCTGCCATATCTACTCCTGTTAATATTCTATCTTATAATAATACTCTGAAAATACAGAATTTGCAATGCAAACCTAAGATATTTTTTAATCGACAGTAAACAATGTAAGTGCATAGACTTTTTTTGCACCAGCCGCTTTTAATACAGACGCACAACTTTCTAAGGTAGAACCAGTTGTACTTACATCATCTATAAGCCACACCTCCTCTGGTATTTTTTTTATTCCAGGCTTTAATTTATAGGCAGATTTTATATGCTCTAAGCGCTGCTGTCGATCCAGTTTTTTCTGTTCCTCCTGAGAACATCTTTCCAAAGCCTCTAAAATCTGAAAGCCATAGTGCCATTTAAGATAGAGTACAAGCTCATTAATCTGATCCCAGCCCTTTTTTCTGATTTTTCCTTTTCTAGGAGGAATAGGAATAATTTCTGACACTTTTATTTTTTTCAAAAAATCAGCTGCTAATTGAGCAAAGAATTCAGAAAGACACCTTTCTCCACTAATTTTCCATTTAAACATAAGGCTTTTGTTCCATAGTCTATAGGAATAAAGGGGATAAAGTCTGTCTACATGAACCAGCACTCTATCTTGACGGCATTTCATACATTTGTCTCTGGAAGATATAAGCTCTTTACCACAAACAGAACACCGTTCTTCTTCCCACCTATCCGGCAGCTTAAAATACTTTAATTTACATTGCCTGCACACAGGGAACAAAGACGTATGCAGTCCACAAATAAGACAAGTATTTCCACCACGGACAGAATAGAAGAATAAACGAAGGGCTTTGAGTAAAAAGTGCTTTGCTTCAAAAACAAATTTATTCACATATATATAATATGCAAAAATATGTTAAAACATGCTGTTTTTTAGGATTTTTATTTACATTAAAGGCCAGATAATGTTTTTTTCCAGCGGGCTATATTTTGCAGGGCATTTATTGGAGTAAGATTATCAGTATCAGCAGAAAGAATCTCTGAAATAATTATTTCTTCATCACTAAATAAGCCTGGCATTCTAGCTTCTTCTTTTTTTGCAGCTTTAGCCTCTGGCAAATCAGTTAGAACAAGAGGATTATTTGAAGCAAGCTTTTGTATATGAGCAAGAATTTGATTAGCCCTTTCTATTACATCAACAGGAAGGCCTGCAAGCTTGGCAACATGTATACCATAAGAGTTACCTGTTACCCCTTCCTTTACCTTTCTTAAGAATACTACAGAACCATTTTGTTCAAGAACATCCATGCAAAGGAAAATTAAAGAAGGATGCTCCATTCTTGAAAGCTCATGATAATGAGTTGCAAAGAAAGTACGGCATTTTATATTATCCAGAAGATATTCAGAAACAGCACGTGCTATGGCAAGGCCGTCTTCGGTGGAAGTTCCACGACCAACTTCATCCATAATTACCAGAGAATGCTTTGTTGCACAATGCAGGATATTTGCAGTTTCAGTCATTTCAACAAGGAAGGTAGACTCCCCCTTGGCAAGATTATCAGAAGCACCAACTCTACAGAATATTCTATCTATAATTCCAATTCTTGCATAAGATGCAGGAACAAAGGAGCCTGTTTGAGCCAAAAGTCCAATCAAAGCATTCTGTCTAAGATAAGTACTTTTACCAGCCATGTTTGGGCCTGTTATAAGTGCAAAGGAAGGCTTTCCATCTTCATCAGAAGAAAGCATAGAGGAATTTGCTACAAACTCCCCTATAGGAAGATGCTTTTCTACTACAGGGTGTCTTCCATCCTTTATTTCAAAAACCGTAGAATTATCGATTATCGGACGGGTCCAATTATTTTGAATAGCCGCAATTGCAAGCGAAACAGCAACATCTGTGTAGGCAACCTCATCAGAAATCTGCAAAAGATAAGATATATATTTATGAAGGTTATTTCTGATTTCTACAAATAAATCTCTTTCAAGCTCAAGGATTTTTGTTGAAGATTCATTTAATTCCTGCTCAAGCTCCTGAAGTCTTTCTGTAGTATAACGGTCACCATTAACTAAAGAACGTCTCATAATAAAATGAGGTGGCACAGAAGCTAATTTGCCTTTTGAAACCTCGATAAAATAACCAAAAGCATTTGTATATTTGATTCTTAAAGTTGTAATTCCAGTTTTTTCTTTTTCTTCAGCCTCGTAATCAGCCAAAATCTGATTAAAGTTGTCATGAATAGAGCGCCAATGGTCCAGTTCTTCAGACCAGCCCTCTTTTATTATTCCACCTTCGGTTAGAGAAGTTGAAGGATTATCCAAAATGGAATTTTCAATAAGTGTACAGATTTCTAGTGCCTGTTCAGAAGAAACAAATGAAAAATCATAAGCATTAAGGTATTCTTTTATATTGTTCCAGGCCCGAAGACTTGAAGCAAGAGCAAGAAGATTTTTTGCATGAGCTTTATCCATTGCAATTCTTCCGGCAAGTCTTTCTATATCTAAGATTTCTGATAAATCATTTTTTAACTTTTCTAAAAGATTACGGTTATCATAAAAGGTTGAAATATACTGCTGGCGGGCTTCAATCTGTTTACAATCTGTTAATGGAAAAAGGAGCCAGTTTTTAAGCAGTCTTCCCCCCATAGGAGTTCTGGTAAAGTTCACACATTCAAATAAAGAAAATTGAATTGTTCCATCCCTCATATTTTCCGTTATTTCAAGATTTCTTCTAGAAGAATCATCCAGCATAAGGAACTGTTCATCTGAATAAACATTTATGGAATTTATATGAGGAATTTCTGAGTTAGTTGTTTTTTCCAGATAATCTATAAGAAAACCGGCAGGAACAACTTCAGCAGAAGACTCTTCTAGCCCAAAGGCCTTGAGATTTGCTGTGTTAAACTGTTTAGTAAGCTTTTTAAAGGATAAGTCTGGTGAAAAATCCCAATCAGGATAATAAGAAACAGATAAATTTCCTGAAGACAGCAGAGCTGACTGGATAGCTTCATTCTTCTTTAGGGATAAAGGAAGAAGTATTTCACTAGGTTTTGCCCTATTTAATTCCTTTGCAAAATTTTCATTCATTCTGGAAGCAGGCCAGGAAGTTGCCCTGAAGCTGCCGGTACTTACATCAATAAAAGCAAAACCAGCTCTTCCTTTAGAAATTGAAAGAGCTGCCAGATAATTAGCCTTATAACCATCAAGATATTCTTCTTCTACGGCTGTTCCAGGAGTTATTATTTCAACTACCTTGCGCTCTGTAATGCCCTTCCCCCCCTTAGGGATTTCGCCAACCTGTTCGCAGATTACAATTTTTTTTCCAAGCCTTAATAAGCGGGCTATATAGATTTTTGCTGCATGATAAGGAATACCACACATGGGCTGACCAGCTCTGTGTGTTAGTGTCAGATTTAATAAAGCAGAAACGTCCCGGGCATCATCATCAAACATTTCATAAAAATCCCCAAGACGAAAAAAAACAACTTCTGATTTATACTTTTCTTTTATTCCCCGATATTGAATCATCATCGGGGTTTCTGAATGCACTTCTGCCATTAAAGTCCCAGTTCTGCAATTACCTGAGCTGTAATATCAACAGATGAACTGTACCAAAGGATTGCATTAGCATCCTGCAGACTAAGAATCATACTATATCCACCACTTTCTGCAATTTTATTAAGTGTATTGTAAAGAGTCTTGTAAAATTCATCAGAATTCTGAAGATTCTTCTGCAAAAGCTCAAGCTCTACATTTTTTGCATTTGTATATTCTGTAAGATAATCCTTCTTCTTTGAGATTTCAGTTTCAGTTTTTAAGGCAGCTGTATCATTTCCGGAATTTTCGTAATCAAGCTTTTTTTGCTGGAGTTTACGCAAATCTTCCATTTGTTTATCAATTTCTGCCTGAAATTCAGACTTTTTCTTTTCATAATTACGAATAGGTGCTGAATTTCTATAATAAGCACTATAAACCTTTGCTGTATCTACTACACCAAATTTTGTAATCTGCTGTGCAAATACAGGAAGAATTGAAAATGTCATAAAAACTGCTAAAAGTGTAAAAATCTTTTTCTTCATACAAAATCCTTTTTATTTATTTTAGCGATTTGTAATATTAAAGGAAAGTACAAACTGGAATGGTTCGTCATCAAATGCCGCAACACCATCCTGCACTCTAAACTTCCAGGCAAAAAGCAAATGCAATGGGAACTGAGGAAGCAGGAATCTAAGTCCAGGTCCATAGCTGAAATAGAAATCGTCTATGGAAAGATTTTGAGCATCAGCAACAGTATCCTTAATTGCAACTGCATCAAAGAAGCCATCAATACCAATAATTCCAGGCACTACAGGCATACGAAGCTCAAGTCTATTAGAAAGCATAAACTGTCCCTTTGTAGAACGATAAGCTTCTGTCCAGCCACGTCCATTAAACATACCATCAATATAAAGCTTATTTGATTCACTAATTCCAGATTCTGTTGGGAAGAGACAGTGAATTCCTGTATAGCCGGCAAGAACAAACTGCAATGACCAGGCTTCAGAGAATGGAATATCCAAAAGCTTTAGATAACCTTCAAGCTTAGTATCGCTTCGCAGGAAGAATTCTCTTTCCAAATAAGGAATCAAACCATACCAGGTAAGGCGTTCACTTGCGAACCAGCCCTTAGTTGGGTCATAAGCCACATCTCGGTTATCAACAGAGAAAGTTCCATAAACAGAGTTTATAAGACCAATTCTGTTTGCATACATTGAAACTCCAGTATCTACAGGTACATAAAGTCCTTCATCATAAATATTATTCTGCAGAGAGTTTGTAATACCTGTTCCAACAGAAATAATTGCATAATCAGGAGACCAGTGACGACCAATTCCTGTACTTAAGGAAGCAGAGAAGCCTTCGTAATTCATGTAATAATATCTCTGATTTAAGGAAAGTGTTGGATCCCAGAAATTAACCAGAGTTGTTGAGTTTGTATGGCTTAAAGAAAGGGTCTGACTAAAGGAAATTGGAAGATTTCCAATCCAGCCCTGAGCATAAGTAAAATCAAGAGACTGTTCTGTATTTGAGAATGTAACAGAAGAAGAAATTGTTTTTCCTTCACCAAAGAGGTTGGAATTTTCAACCTTTGCAAAAAGAGAAATTGGGATACTATCAGGTTCTGTAACTCCAGAGAAGGTCATACCAAAGTTCAAGGATGAAGTTGACTGCTCTTCTACAGTCCAAACTAAATCTACCAGATTTTCTTCGGAGCCTGCCTGATATTCTGGAAGTACATTAGAGAAATACTGAAGATTCATCAGGTTTCTAAGACCATTTACAATCTTATCTCTAGAATAGATATCACCAGATTCAATAGGAATTTCACGGCGGATAACATATTCCTTTGTCTTGGAATTTCCCTTTATAATTATATTTTCAATATGGCTTCTTGAATGCTCACGAATTACTAAATCATAAGATATTTCATGACGGTCTGCATCCTTTACAGGAGAAGGATAAAATTCATTGCTCATATAACCGTTTTCGTAATAAACATTTACAACTGCAGACAAATCTTCCTGAAATTTTGTTTCATTATAAACGGCACCAACCTTAAGCTTCTGCTGCTTAACAAGTTCTTTTTCAGAGAAAACTTCATTTCCAGAAAGTCTAAGACCTGCATAAGTATACTGAGCACCTTCCTGAATAACAAAGGTAATTGTAATTTCATTTCTCTGTTTTTCTTCGTTTAATTCTGTCTGAATATCGGTATCCAGAATGTTTACATCTGCATAACCCTTTTCACGGTAATAAGTAATAAGCTTCTGCTTATCTAATTCAAGAGTCGATGGCTGATAAGCACCATCTTTGAAAAGTCCAACTTCCTTTGAATCAATTTTATTCTTAAGAGTTCTGTCGGAAGCAATTGTATTGCCAGAAAAACGGATTTCTTTAATTACTGTGCTGGAGCCTTCTTCAATTACAAAGGTAACCTCCATTCCATTTTCGCTTTCTTCAACTGTGTGACTTACGCTTGAAGTTGTATAACCCTTTTCAAGATAGTAATTACGGATAAGACGCTCATCCAATAAAACCTTTGATTCAATATAAATATCACTTGTCTTAAGTTTAATCTGTTCACGAAGCTCGCCATTACGGATTTTTTTATTTCCAGTAAAGTTAATGGAAGAAATTACAGGTCTTTCTACAACTTCAAAAACAAGCAGAACGTTATTATTGCTTGTAGAAGCGTGCTTTGCATAAGGAGTAATATCGTCAAAGAGCTCTAAAGCATAAAGTCTATCTACAATTTCTGTATATGTATCAACTGTAAAAGGCTGATCAATAAAAGAGCTGGTCAAACCATTCAATTCACTCTTTTTTACATTTTTAAGACCTTCAAAGTCAATTTTTGTAATGGGCTGGTCCCAATACCATTCAGAATCATCCTGTGCAGACATAAAGAATGCACAACCAAATAAAATGAAAAGGACAGAAAGAATTTTTCTATACATCATTTTCTCCACTTATCAAAATGCAAATTTCCACGATAGCGTAAGCGACGGAGATGGTACAAATTGATTATGTAATAATGCGTTAATGTTTGGAGCCATGTTTACACGAATATTTGCAAACGGAGACTCCAGTTCCATACCAAATTCTGGCTGGAAGAGTAAAGCACCCGCAGAACCGATGTCATTTACACCGCCATCTTCAAAAGAAACATGCAGCATAGCATCGACATACAAAGAATTTGCAAGGTACTTACCTATATAAACAGTTGAGTTGTCTAAAAAGTTACCGATTGAGATATTTTCTTTAGATAAAGCCCCTGAAACACCCATATTCAGCGTATTTTGTAGAACATTAGTACGCACTGAAAATATATCAAAATTAAGCAAGTCACGCAACTTGTTTTCTGCCTGACGCATAACTGTAGACTGAATTGCATAATCGCTGGCAGCGAAAAGGAAATTTGTAGCAGAACTGGAATCGGCAATAGCAACCTGTCCCAAGAGGGAGCGTATTTCATTTTCCGATTTTGCGGGAACAGAAGAAAATCTTGGATTAAGGTCATCCAGATACTGATTATCTACTTCCATAGTAATTTTTACATTCTGCCCTCTTTCATCCTTTTCACGAGTTTCGGCAGTAATTGTAATCTGAGGATTTGCAATATCACGGGTATTAAATTTTACGTTACCAGATTTTATGTAAAAGCTTCTATTAAGATATGCAATATCGCCTGACTTTAACTGAAGATTTCCATCAACAATATATTCTTCAGCATCCTGATTTATTTTTACGTTCATAGTAGTATTTGGAACAAAAACACAACGCAAAATAGGATCAAAGTTTATTGCAGCATGAGTTCCTAAAACAAGCTCAAGGTCAGTTGTAACCAGAACAGAAGGCTCTTTATACTGGTCCTCTGAATTATTTTGAGAAAGCCCTGACAAGGAAGAGATGCCCGAAGAAATGTTTATATTTTCACCAAATATATAACCGGAAACATCCAGATTAGGTGCTTCATAATATAATCTTAAATCAGTAGAGATTTCACCTTCAAGGCTTGCAAAAGGAGTTACAAGATTTACTGGGAAAAGATTCTTTTTAAGAGTTTTTACACTACCCTCCATCTGTTCCAGAGCCCATTTATTAAGGAAAAGATTAAAGGCCAGCTCAAGCTGATTTCCTTTTTTAGTTTTTATTATGGTTGGAGGAATAGTTATTTCATTATTAACGATATTAAGGGCAATATTTTGAGTAGAAAGCTTTTGTCCAGTTACAGAAGGAAGTCTAATTTCAGGACTGTCAAACAAAAGGAAGCCGTTTATATCAGGATCAACAAAAGAACCAGTCACAATTGCAGTTCCAGAAAAAATTCCCTTTTCAAAAACAATCAAATCATCAATATTCAAATAATCGTTAAGCTTTTTAAGGTCCAGGGCTAAATCATAAAGCTCTATATTGGTAGTTTCCATTGTCACAAAGCCGTCCATTTTGGCCTGCAAAAAGCTTTTATTATCCAGGTTCGTTTGGAGAATTCCATCTAAAGAATAAGTACCCGAAAGACCTATGTTATCAGATGAAAATAAAGAAAAGACCTTGTTTGAATATAAAAGAGAAAGCTCTATAGGGAATTTCTTTTTTATAAGATTTCCTTTTATATCATTTGCCACAAGGCGGGCAGAAAAAGAATCTGGAATAAAACTATTTTCAGGAACAATAGAGTTTCCAATTTCCAGAGTAACCGGTAAATCAAGTTTTTTATCCATCATTTCAAGGATAATATCGCCATCTGCCTTTAAGGACATATCCTGCAAGGAAGCAGTTCCACTTACACCAGAAAGAGTAAAGGACTCGTAATTTATGTTTAAGTCAGAAACTGTAAGATCTCTTTCTTCAAGGGTTATGTTTCCCCTTGTGGTAAGCAGGCTGTTTGCAAGGAAAACAGAGGCTCCTTCAACATTTAAGGAAACATAAGGATGTTCCAGAGTTCCAGAAGCAAAAAGAGAGCCTGTTATAAGGTTGTTTTCATGCTGCTGTAAAACAAAGCGGTTCAAACTGAAGGCATTCATTTGAAGCTGTAAATTTATATAAATATATTTCTGCAGATTTTCCATTGTTAAAGGAAGGTGGTCTGGATTTGAAACCGTTCCATCTAAAATAACTCCTTCTTCAGACAAAGGATTTTTTACATTCATCATAATGCCGACAGAGTCAAAAACATTATCATTCATATTAATCATTAAATCTGCAGTGCCTTCCAGGGCTGAATAAAAATCTGTATAGGAAATAGAATTAATCTGGGCACCGTACTTTGTAGCTGAACCCGACATAATAATGCGGGGAGCTACAGAAAAGGCAGATCCGGCCTCCTCTGCTTCAAAACGGGCAACATGTAAGGCAGGGCCGTTTTCCTTGTCGTAATTAAAATCCATATCTGTTGTAAACACAAAAGAATGATTCATAAAAGAAAGAGGAAAGTTTTCCATGGCAAGGCGGCCGGTAAAATCTTCTTTTGTAGGATATCTGAAAACAAAATCAAAGCCGTAATCACCGGTTACAGTACAAAGCTGATCCATAATTGTTCCAGACAGATGATAAGGAATAGAAGCACTATTCAAGTTCATATCAAAAAAGAGGTCTGAAGAATCGGGGCTTTTATCCAGACTGGCAGTTGCCTCGACAGCATAGCTTCCCAATACAAGAGAAAACTGATTCAGCTGAATATTCTGATCGGTTCCATTAACAGCAAGCAAAAGAGCCTGATTATCCTTTTGAGTGTTGGCAAGTAGTACATAAGGAACATTATAAGAAATCGATTTGAAATCAGTTGAAAAATAAAGGTCACCAGTAAGTACGTAAGGAACTAAATTCTTTACGAATGAAGTAATTGTTTCTGATTTTTTTTCATCCATAGCCTGAGCTGCAAAAAGAGCAAGACTGTCCAGATAAAGGGAATTAAGAGAAACATTGGACTGTATATAATTTGACTGCGTCAGATAACTTCCATCCAAATGGAGTTGACCTGGAATACTTTCTTCTGAGTGTGCATAATCATAAACATCCAGGACAAAATCATAGGAGTCATTTTGAGGAAGAAAGGATAATTCAAGTGCAGTTAAAGCCTTATCTCCCAGGAAAATCTGTGGTGAAAAGCCCTTAAAGCCTTTTTCCAGGCTGTCAAAATATATTTCTGTAGAAACAATTTTCCCATTTGGAAGCTCAAAGAAAGGAAGATCAAAAAAGCCAGAAAGCTGCATATTTTTATAAATGAAGGATAAGGAAGCATTTGCTGAACAGCGCTTTCCTTCCAGTGATAGTCTTGTTAATTCCAATGCTTTTTCACTTCCGTATAAAGAAAAATCAAAATCAGCTGCTTCAGGGAAGATTTGAGAAGGAAGATGTCCCTTTGTGTCAGAAACATAACTGGCCAGGCTTTCCAGATAGTTAAATTTCAAGATTGTATCTGTTGTGATAGAAAAAGCCTTGAGCTTTTTCAAGGATTTTTGTCGGCTGGTTATATTTACTAAAGAAAGAGGATTAAGCTTATCTGCTTTTACCTGGGCATTTATATCACCAGTGGCAAGATTGATATCAGCACCAATGGATATAGGATTTACAGATTGAATTGTATGAAGCCCTATTACATTGTTATCAAAATCAGCATGAAGATTAAGCTTATTCAGTCTTATATCTCCATTTGTCAAATCTGATATTTTGATATTAAGCTGGGAATTATCCAGAACATCTGTAATATTTCCGGAAAGCTCCAGTTTACAGGAAATAGTTTGATTAAGATCCTTCAAGCTGGCACTTGCATTTGAAGCAAGCTGAACTGCCAGCATATTTTTAGCCCCATTATTTGTCAGAGAAAAATTCTTTATTCCTATTTCAGCATTTAAAAGCTCATGTTTATATTGCAGAACTATATTTCTTAAACTGATATTTTCAGGAATATTTTCTTTTATAGCCACAAAATCCAGACTTTTGCTTTCTGAAGAAGACTTTGAAAAATGATTAACTAAAGTGATGAGCTCATCAATATCCAGAAGGATTCCGTCTACAACAACATTTGTAATTCCGGAACTAAAATCACCTTTTAAGAGCTTTATCAGATTATAATTAATTCTTGTTTTATCAATTGAAAGGACAGAACTGCCATTATCATCAAAAATATTAATTCCTTTTATATATAAATTTGAAAGAATCGAAGGAGAAAGAGAATTATAGCTGATAGAAAGGCCTGTTTTTTCATGAATAAAACCTGTTAATTCAGCAAGCTTTTTATCAACTAAGGAATTTAATTTAAGGCGTACAGGCCCAGCAATAATCAAAGAGATTAAAGCCAGAAGGATGAGGATGTAACTGCGAATTCGCTTACTACTGTACAATTTGCCCATTTTAGTCCATCTATTATATCAGAATTTAAAACATTCATATAGTACATTTTGTAACATCAAGTTATAATGAAAACATGGTATTAAAGAACTTTGTTGTATTTGAAGGTATAGATGGAGCCGGGACTTCCACACAGATTAAGCTTCTGGCAGAAAAAAATCCCCAGCTTTTTGTAAAAACTGCAGAGCCTACAGGCGGAGAAACCGGTAAGTTTTTAAGACGCATGTTGTCTGGAGAATTTACTGTTGATGAAAAAACAAATGCCTTTTTATTTGCAGCCGACCGCTGTGAGCATATTTACGGCAAAGGTGGAATACAGGAGCTTACAAAAGCAGGCAAAATAGTTTTAAGTGACCGTTACTTTTTTTCAAGTCTGGCCTATCAGTCTATTTCCTGCGGACAGGAGCTTCCTGAGCTGGTAAATTCAGCCTTTCCTCTTCCTGAAATCCTCTTTTACTTTCAGATTAATCCGGAAATTTCTCTTGGACGGGTAAATTCAAGAAACGAAAAAAAAGAAATTTACGAAAAACTTGATTTACAGCAAAAAATTGCAGCCCAATACGAAAAAATCATCAATGAATATGAAAAGCCGGAAAAAAATGACGGAATGAAAATCATAAGAATTGATGCAAGTAAGAAAATCAGTGAGATATCAGAAGAAATATTTTCTTATTTCAAATAAATTTCACATAAAGGAAAAACTTCTCGCGGATTTTCTTCTAACATAATAAGCTCAAATACCGATAATCAAAATGTGAAAAGGTCTCTTTTTGTTTTATTGACTCTAGTTACAGTTTTTCTCACTTTTACACCGGATGCAAATGCCTATATGGTAAAATACAAGGAAGACTGGTACAAATTATATCATGTTCACTACCAGCAATATCCCGATGACTGCATGGAAAACATTTACTGGCTGGAAAAGGCAGCTCAGGCAGATTTTTGTAATCCTCAATTTGCAGATATAAAAATCACCAGCGAAAAAGAATGGGAAAAATACAGATACCTTTTTCAAATGCACATAAATCTTAAGCTGATTGAACAGCATTTAAGACTTGGTCGTACTTACGACAAGAAATGCATCTACTTTTATGATGCTCCCTGGAAAGATGAATATCTTAGAAATATGGAAAAAGCCCTTTCATGTTATAAGGCTGGCCTTTACTACTGGCAGGAAGCAAAAATATGGCAGGAAAAGGCAAACGCCGCATCATTTAATTTTCTCTTTATAACCGGAAAACAGGCCTGGGAAGATGAAAGAGAACGTATTGCAAGTGGTGAATTGAATTACGAAAAAATGCTTACTCGCGAAATAGAACGACTTGAAAATAACATAAAAGAACTTAACACAATGGATAAAAAATATTAGAATGTCCACATGAAAAAAGAACTGAACATTTCTTATCCAGCAATATATAACGGCACAAAAAAATCAGAGATTTATTTTATTGAAGGTACTCCAGATTTAGCTAAGCTTTTCTTTACAGAAGAGAGTCAGGCAAATGATGAGCGCAGACGTATTTTTGTTACAGATGCAACTGTTGCAAGTCTGCCTTGTATGCAAAGCTTTATGGAAGCCTTTACAGATGAAGTTCATGGTAAGGATATACTTTGTATTTTGGGCTCAGGCGAAAAATATAAGACAATTGAAAGTGTTTTAAGAATTGTTTCAGATGCAGTTCAAGCCGGCTTTACCAGAAAGGATCTTTTTGTTGGAATTGGCGGAGGTGTAATTTCTGATATTACAGCCTTTGCAGCTTCTATTTTTAAGCGTGGAGCCAAGGTTCAGTTTGTTCCAACTACCCTGCTTTCAATGGTAGATGCCTCTATTGGCGGAAAGACAGGTTGTGATTATGATAATATCAAAAATATTATTGGCAGCTTTTACCCTGCTGAAAAGATTTATTTTTATCCGGAGTTTATAAAATCACTTCCAGAAAGTCAGTATAATTCAGGCTTAGCAGAAGCCTTTAAAACAGCTCTTTTATTTGATAAGGAATTGTACGAAATATTTAAATCTCAGGCAGAAAAGATTAATAAGCGTGACACAGACATGCTTGTAGATTTGATAAAACGAAGTGCCTGCGCAAAAGCAAAGATTGTAGAAGAAGATTTTACAGAACAAGGAGTAAGAGCCTACTTAAATCTTGGACACACCTTTGGACATGCCCTTGAATCTGTTGCCGGCTTTGGTGCAATAACACATGGTGCTGCAGTTGCATGGGGAATTGGACGGGCAGCAGAGTTAGCCTATAAATTTGATTTCTGCAGCAGCAAATTTAAAGATGATATTCTTGATATTCTTGAATTTTATGGCTGGGATAATAAGCCGGTGCCTTCTTGCATTCAGGGCGGAGCTGTAGGAGAAAGACTTCTTTCTGTTATGCACAAGGATAAGAAGAACCTTACAGACAAGATTCGAATTATTTTACAGAAGGATATTTGTGATACCTTTATAAAAGAATTTGAAGACAAGGAAATTCTTTCTGTTCTTGGAAAATAAAACTGAAAATGACTGAAAAAGATTTATATTTTGACTGGGCTGCAACAAGTCCTGCTGATGAAGATATATTGCAGGAAGCACTTGCTCTAACTCTTGAAAACTGGGGAAACCCTTCAAGCAGCCATGCAATTGGAAAAAAAGCAAAAAGCCTTTTAGAAGAAGCTAGAAAGAGAGCCGCAAAAGCTATGGGAGTAAAGGAAGACACTCTTTACTTTACCTCTGGCGGAACCGAAAGTGACCAGATTCCCCTGCTTTCTGTAATGACAAAGCCTTCTGTGGGTACGGTTTTGATAAGTTCCCTGGAGCATCCGGCTGTTAGAGAACAGGCTATGGCTATGAAGCATTGCGGCTGGAATATTGTACAGATTCCTTCAGATAAATACGGCATAATCAGGCCGGAAGCTATATTATCCCTGCTGACAAATGACACAATGCTTATTTGTGTGATGGCAGTAAATAACGAAACCGGTGCTATTCAGCCGATTTACGAAATTGCAGATGCACTTATTAAAGAGTGTCAGGGAAAAAGACGACCAAAATTTCATGTGGATTGTGTTCAAGCTGCAGGAAAAATCAATATTGATTTAAACCATAAGGGTATAGATAGCGCAGCCTTCAGTTCCCATAAGATTTGCGGACCTAGAGGAATTGGCCTGCTTTATTCAAAGGAGCCTATTGAAGCCTTTTTAAGAGGCGGCGGTCAGGAAAAGGGAATTAGAAGCGGAACTGAAAACATTTTTGGAGCAGTTGCTTTTTCTAAATGTCTGGAACGCTATTACAACAAAGATAATTCAGGGCAAAAATCAATTACAGATGCTTTTTTAAAAAAGCTTTCAGGATTAAAGGGCTGTACGATTGTACCACAGGGCCGTCTTGAAAAGCCTGAGCTTTATTCTCCTTATGTTGTACAGGCAGGCTTTGCTCATATTCCGGGGAATGTAATGCTAAGGGCACTTGATTCAAAGGGCATTTGTATTTCAACAGGTTCAGCCTGCTCTACCAGAAAAAACAATCGTCCTATTCTTGAAGCAATGAATGTAAGTGCAGATATCAGGGAAAGTGCAGTAAGATTCAGTTTTGGCCCTCATACAAAGGCAGAAGCTGTAGATAAACTCTTTGACGCAATCAGCGAAATTAATGCCCAGTTCAATTCCTGATAAATCTTGCGCAAAAGAAGTTTATTTGCTAATATACATTCACTAATTCATTTCAACATTATCAGGGAAGGTTCTTTTTCATATGTGAACGCTTCCCAAGGAGATTTTTATGGGAGCACGAGGAGAACTTTTTACCACTCAAGTCTATCTGGACAACAGATCTTATTTTTTCAATGTAAAAGAAAACAGAACAGGCGACGTATTTCTGCAGATTGTAGAAAGCAAGAATCGTGATGGTGTAGAAGCAGACCGTCATCAAATAGCTATTTTTGCTGAAGATATGCAGAAGTTCCTTCAGGGAATGGAAAAATCTCTTGATTTTGTAGAAAAGGATAGAAAAGAACGCATAAAGGCTGCAAAAGAAAAGAAGGCCGCAAAGGATGCAAAATACGGTAAGGGAAATTCAGACGGAAAGAAGATTTACCGCGTAAAATCTGAAGGTAAAAATCAGAAAACTGATGATGGAATTAAAAGAACTGGAAAAGTAATTCACATTGTCAGCAAAAAGAACCTTGAAGAAGAGTAATTTTTTTTATTAAAGCTAATACTTAAAAGAAAGCCGCTGTATTGGGGATGGTCCTAATCGGCGGCATATTTTTTTATGTTCCGGTGTGGGATAGCCCTTATGTTTAGCATATCCATATTCAGGATATTTTTTATCCATTTCTAACATCAAACGGTCACGAGCGGTTTTTGCAAGTATACTTGCAGCCATAACCTGAGGATATTTTCCATCGGCCTTGGGTTCGCAGCGGCATTCAATATTGACATCAGGACATCGAGTTCCATCTGTAATTCCAGAAAGAATAAAATCATTTATAGCTAAAGCACTAGCCCAGGCAGGAAGCTTTTCCTGCAGCTGGATAAAGGCATTTTTCATTGCCAGCATAGAAGCTTGCAGGATATTTATCTTGTCTATGGTTTCATGGTCTACAAGAGAGATTCCCCAGCAGGCTTTTTCTTTTATGATAGTCTCTGCATAAAGGCGTTTTTTTTCTGAAAGCTTTTTTGAGTCATTAAGAATCTCAATAGGAAAATCAGGAGGAAGAATTACAGCGGCTGCGGCAACAGGACCTGCTAAAGGCCCCCTGCCAGCTTCATCAAAACCTACAGTTAAAATCATACTAAAAACCTAAAGTTTCGTTATTTGACTGATAAAGTACCGTATCCTTAGCAGCAAATAAAGCTTCTGGAACAGAAGTATAATCTGTAAAGTTTCCACGGAATTTATTATCCGTTATTTTTGCCCTTACTCCAAAAAGCTCTGCTATGCGGCCAGTTCGACCTGTAACAGAAAAAGAATTTTTTACAGCTTCAAAAGTTCCTTCAGAAGCAGAAACAAGGGCCGCTGTGTCAGCAGACACTGCAAGCACAGAATTATTTATTTTCATTCTGGATTTTACAGCTGAAATAAAGGCTACATAAGAAACTGCATTTGCAGAAGCAATCAGGTCACTTATATTCAAGATTGAATTATAGCTGTCAATTACCGTTCCATTTTTTGAAAAATCAGCTGAAAGTTCACAGTTTTTTAAGTTGCAGACAGCATTTTCCAGTTTAATCATAGGTATGATAGTGGAAACTTCATTGCTTGCGCTGTTAGTTATTCTACAATTTGAAATATCCAGAGAAGCGCCCTTTACTTCAAGGCTGCCCTTAGGCCCAAAAAGAATACTTGCTCCACCATCATTTATAATCTGTAAATTTGCACCAACAGAATAGGCCTTATCTATTTTCATTTGGCCTTTTAGTCTAAGGTTCACAGAACGAACTGAATTAAGCAGTTCCTGGCACTGCTCAAAATCTGTAAATGGATGAAGAGCAGTTCCTTCTGCAATTGAACTTTCCGCATCTTTGTCAAAATAATAACTGGACTGATCAATAATTATGCTGTATTCAGAAATAAGGCTTATATTATTTCCACTTTTTGCATAAGCCTGCAGCTTATAATAAGTAGCCCCACTTCCTCTTGGATTCCATTTTATATTAAAGCTGTTACTTTTTGTTTTGCGGAATTCTCCCAAAGGAATATTTTGAAATACTTCATTATTTGCAGTATAAATTGCATTTGTCTTTTTAATTGCATAAGGCTGACTGAGAGCAACATAAAGGTCTGCTCCCTTTTCAGCAGAAACCTCTACACGGACAGAATCTCTGGAATAAAAGGCCCTTGCACTGCTTTCAATTTCTGGCTGAACAGGAGGCCGTTTATCAATTTCAACTGTTGTAGTTACCTTACCCTGATATACAGAATTTGTAAAAACTCCGATTGTTATTTTTTCAGATATTTTATCTCCGTAAAAAACATCAACCCCCACTGCAGGAAACTGTTCCTGATAATTTCCACTTTCCGGGGAAAGTATGCTCAAGGTATAAGACTCATCACCCTTAATAGAAAAGCGCATACTTCCATCATCATATTGCTTTTTTATAATTCTTGGTTTTGGAGGCAGTACAAAAAACTCTACAGCATTGTCAGCTGAATAATCCAGGGGCTGCCAGAAAATCATATGACTTTTTGTACGGTCAAGTTTTCTTTCTTCTGTAGGCAGAGTCCAGAACTCTGAATCAATCTTATATAAGAGATTTGGATTGGTAAAGGTAATTGTTTCCCAATTATTTACAGTAAAAGGAACTTCTCTGTAGGCTGCAGCTCCAGCTGTCTGAGGAAAGGTTTTTATAATAAAACGCCACTTTACATCATGGGCAGGATCAAGAATCGTGCAGGGTATATAACGGGACAAAACATTATAATTTGCTATACTAATTACCTGCCCTGGAATAAAAGAATCTGGAGGAAGTCCAAGACTGTATTGAAGATTTCCCGGAATCTGTATTCTTGAACCAGAACTGTAATTTAATATACCACTTTCATAAAAAATAGAAATAAAGCCCTTATAATCTGTATTTTCACCACTACTTGGAATGACTGTATAAGAAACCGAAGTAAGCTCTGTAGAACCATCTTTCTGGATTTTTGCTATCTGAACTTTTACATTACCGGTAACATCCAGTAAGACAGGTCCGTCATAAGCAAAACCAAATTTCTGAGGATCAGAGCCGTCTATTGAATAAAAATAGTCTCCTGAACCGGCTGTAGTTTCAATTACCAGCATCTGCTTATTAGCCCAAGTTCCCTTTACAGGACTAATTACAGAAATCTCTGCACTCAAGATGCCCGAAAAGAGAAAGGTTAAAATAACAAGTAAAAGGCTTGATTTTTTCATTTTATTAGTTGTTTCCCAAAATTGGTCCAAGAACATCTTTCAGTTCCGGATCAACATCAAAATAATATTTCTGAAGTTCTTCCTTTGAAAGCCCAACAAGCTCATGGCTCATATAGTGAATCCAGCGGTTTTCTTCCGGTTTTGTAATTTCAAATTTACGGCAGTAATAATCCGGCTGTATAGGAAGCTGTTCTTCATAGTATGTAAAATATTTATAATCGTGAACGACAACCTTTATATCCTCTCTTGGCATACCACGGCTGTTCATAAGAGTTTCAACCAGGCTATTAATTGTACGACCTGAATCAAAAATATCATCAACTAAAAGAATTTTATCTCCCGGACGAAGATTTTCTGGTGGATAAGTCCAGCCATCAATAAAAACCTTTGTATGCTGGGCTATATCTGAATAAGAACGGGCAACAACTCCCGCATAAAGAACAGGGTGAAGTTTTTCTTCTTTTGTAATTATCTTAAAATATTCGCTGATTACATTTGCCATATAAGCACCACCGCGAAGAGAACAATAAATTACATCTGGAATAAATCCATCTTTATAGATTTTATGTGCTAATTTAAGTGCATCATTTCTTACTGTATCGTAAGGCAGAAATTCTTTTATCATAATAACCTCTTTGTAGAATATTAATTATAGCTCTATTTTTCGAATTTTACTACTATTTATGATTTTCAGGATTTTCTCAAAAATCAGACTGATTAAAACCAGCATAATTGTTACAGCCAGCAGTTCGGAGCTTTCAAGATGAACCTGGGCTTTTTGAAGTAGAGCCCCTGCCCCATATTTGGGAATACTTAAAACCTCACCTGCTGCAACTACCTTCCAGGACATTCCAAAGACAGCTTCTGAAGCAGAAAGTAAATGAGGAAGAGCCTTTGGAAATCTAATATAGCGAAAGGCCTTCCAGCCGGTAAAAGAATAGCATTTGGCCATAAAAAGCACTTTTTCATTTTCCGAATTTTTTTCAAATCCCTTTTTAGAAGCTGCAGTCATTACGGGCAGAGTCATTAAAAGAGAAACAAAAATTGGAAGACTTGAAGAATTAAACCAGAAAAGAGCCAGCAGAATTAAGGCTATAACAGGAGTTGAACGAATAATAGAAATTGGCAGGGAAATAAAGGGGTCCAGGCCCGGAAAATCAACAGAAAGAAGCCCTAAAAAAAAGCCCAGAATAAGAGTAAGCATATAAGCCAGAAAAACCCTTAGTATAGTAAAGGCAAAGGAAAGCCAAAAAGTCTTAACTTGAAGAAGAATCCAGAGTCTTTTTACTACAGCCAGGGGCTTTGGCAAAATTAGAGGTGCATTTATTATAAGTGCTGCCATATACCAGATTAGAAGGAATAATATGACAGCCAGAATCCGCTTAAGGATTTGTTTTTGCATAATAGAAATCTGCTTCAGGAAGCTTTCCTCCTACAGATTCTGGAGAAAAGTCCAGAAGGATTTTCAGAAAATCCTCAATATTTGCACGAGCCTCTTGGGCTGGAATATAAACATAATTTGAAACAGGAATTGCCTTTGTAACAATATCAGCGGCAAGTCCCAGATTATTTTCTTCACAAATATTTCCTGCCTGAACAGCATGCTTAAGGGTCCATTTATAGGATTTTTCATAATCCTTTAAGAACTTGTCCAGACTATCTCCGGCGTTTTCAGCAAACTCTCGGGTAGCAACCAAAACTGTCAAAGGAAAATCGGCATTTGCACCCTTATAAAGTCTGTATTCCTCCTGATAATCAATTGCTGCAATCACCTTATCTGATTTAGAAAGAGCAACTGTAGAAAAAGGCTCAGGAACAACTACATAAGCAATTTTTCCGGAAATAAGCTGGGCAGCCAGCTGAGGAGTTGGAACAGAAAAAGAAAGTTCAATTCCATCCTTTCCTTCAGTTTTTATATCATTCTGTGCAAGCAGATAACGGGTTATATAATCCGGAGTAGCCCCCTGACCTGCAACATATAAAGTTTTTCCAATTAAATCTGAAAACTGTTTTACAGAAGCATCTGAAGTTATGAGCTTAATATTTCCATTTCCGCTCACGGCAAGTAAAACCAGAGCTTTAGAGGAAGAGTTATATACCTTCGCAGCAACATTTACCGGTAAAAAACCACAGTCTACTTCTTTTTTTAAGAGCTTTGGAAGTAGAGCCTGTGGGTCAGCATACTGAGAAAAGCTGTAATTTGATTTTTTGTTCATCATCTGAGCAAGAGGCACACAGCTGGGACCATTTAAAATTCCTACTCTTACTGTTTGGGCAAAAGAAGAAAAGCAGATAGTTAAAGAAAGTAATAAAAGAATTACAAGACGTCGCATTTTACATTTCCTAAATATCCATGATGAACAGATTCTTTCTCTTCAGAAGGATTTTTAATTTTTATTTTAAGACCATCTTTTAAGGACTCAATAGTTACAATTGAATTTTTGCTGTAAGGCTTAGACAGCATTTCCATAGCAAGAGGATCTTCCACTTCTTTACGGATAAGCCTTCTCATAGGGCGGGCTCCCATTGCAGGATTATAACCATGTTCAACAAGGTATTCTCTGGCCTTTGGCTTTACATCCAAAGAAAGGCCTTTTTCTGCAAGCCGCTCTTCAAGCTCTGAAAGCTGAATCTCAAGAATCTTTGCAACCTCTGCCTTGGAAAGGGCATCGAAAACAATAATATCATCAATACGATTCAATAATTCAGGACTGAGCAGTTTTTTCATTTCGTTCAGGGCGCCAGCCTTAATTTCACTATAAGAAAGCAGGCCTTCTTCTGTACCAAAGCCAACTTTTCCTTCGTTTGTAATCTGGCGGGCACCGGCATTACTTGTCATAATAATAAGAGTATTACGGAAATTTACAGTGTGGCCCAGATTATCGCTAAGCTCACCTTCTTCCAGCAGCTGAAGCAGGAGATTAAAAATATCAGGATGAGCCTTTTCAATTTCATCAAGCAGAACTACTGAATATGGATTTCTGCGGACCTTTTCTGTAAGGACACCACCCTCTTCATAGCCTACATATCCTGGTGGAGCTCCTACCAGACGACTAGCAGTATGCTTTTCCATAAAATCAGACATATCAATTCTGATTAAAGACTCTTCGCTGCCAAAAAGATATTTTGCAAGGGCCTTTGCAAGCTGAGTTTTTCCTACCCCTGTAGGTCCAAGGAAAATAAAGGAACCAAGAGGATGTTTTGGAGAAGAAATACCTGCGCGGGCACGTCGAATTGCACCGGAAATAACGCTTACTGCATTATTCTGACCGATTACAGTATTATGCAGTTCACTTTCCATGTGAATGACTCTTTCTGTTTCAGAAGAAGTAAGCTGTTCAACCGGGATTCCAGTCATTTCACTTATAATTTTTTCTATATCAGAAATAGACACTCTCTTTTTAGCTGTAAAGACATTCTTTTTCCAGAGGTCACTGTACATATCAAGACGGCGTTTTAATTCAATCACCTTATCGCGAATAAGAGCCGCATTTTCATAATCCTGATTCTGTACAAGATTTTTCTTTTCTTCAACAAGCTTTTCTATACTGCTTTCAAGTTCAGCTAGTTCACAAGGTCTTTCTTCTTCCTGAATCTTTTTGGAAGCACCGGCTTCATCCAGAATATCAATTGCTTTGTCTGGCAAGACCTTTTCCGGAATATAACGACGGGAAAGCTTTACAATTGCAGGAATAACATCCTCATCATAAGAGACTCTGTGAAACTGCTCATATTTTGATTTAATACCTTCCAGGATTTCTTCGGTTTCCTTATCACCAGGCTCTTCTACCTTTACAACCTGGAAACGACGCTCTAAAGCCAAATCCTTTTCAATATGTTTTCTATATTCCTTTGTAGTTGTTGCACCAATTATCTGAATTTCACCACGGGAAAGTGCCGGCTTCATAATATTAGAAGCATCCATTGTTCCTTCTGGTCCACCAGCTCCAATTATTGTATGAAGCTCGTCTATAAAAAGGATAATGTCTTTGTTTTCCTGCAGCTCCTTCATCATCTTTTTCATGCGCTCTTCAAATTCACCACGATATTTTGTACCGGCAACCATGGCTGCTAAATCAAGTGACAGAATGCGCTTTTTTACCAGGTCAGAAGGAACTTTTCCGGCAGCAATATGCTGAGCCAGGCCTTCTACAATTGCAGTTTTTCCAACTCCTGGTTCCCCGGTAAGAACCGGATTATTTTTTGTTCGGCGGGAAAGAATCTGAATAACACGATGAATCTCTTTATCCCGACCGACAACAGGATCATCCTTTGATTCTGCAGCAATTTTTGTTAAATCACGGCTGTATTCAGCCAAAAAGGATTGCTTTTGAGGAGCAGAATCCGACTTATCTACAGGTATAGCAGACTTCGCAGCCTTCTTTTCATCAAAAACCCCAAAGAGACCAGTTCCAAAATCATCATTTAAAAGACTTCTAAATACGCTGTCTACAATAGATTCAATAGCAGGGTCATTTACAGAAGATTTATTTTCATTCTGCAGGCCCATAACCATAACTCGAATATCCTTAAGGGTAAAATGAGCGTCAGCAAAAAAGTTTGCAGCAAGGCTATTTTCTTCACGCAAGGCAGAAAGGAGAAGATGTTCTGTTCCAATATAATTATTGTGTAAAGCAGCAGATTCAATATCAGCAATATCTAAAAGAGTTCGGTATCTTCTGCTTTTTGGAATATCATCCAAAGTTGGGGAATTGCTTATAGAAGAAAGATATTCTTCAAGCTTATTTTTTAAATCATCTGGATTAAGACCAAGCTCTTTTAAGGCTAAGAAGCCTATTCCTTCTCCACTTTTGATTATTGAAAGCAGAATATGCTCCGGTAAAACCTGTGGACTTCCAAACTTACGAGCCTCGTCGTGGGCCATAAGTGAAAGGATTTTCTTAGCTCTAGGAGACAGATTTTTCATTAGTAATTCCCTCAAAGGTTTGCTGAATTACGACAGCTCTGAGTCTTTTTAACTGAAGGTCTATATCAGACTTTACGTCCGGCTCGAATTCAAACGGATATGAATTACAAAGATAATCAAGATACCCGTCCTTTGTTGCATAGTACATGGAATTAAGCTCCTCATGAGAAATGCCACTTATCAAATTATTTGAAAGTCCCCATTTCACACAGGAAATAATATCCACGGCTTCGTCATAGGAAAGCAGCAGCGAATGCATAGCCTTGGCATAACCTTGCCTAAAAAAATTCAACACTACCGTAGCATTATTATCGGCAAATTCTGCCGAAATCTTGCGTTCTGTTTTTAAAACATATTTTCCGGCGGCTTCAATCTGGGCAATCTGATCAATTTCACTTCCAGAAAAAGCATTTTGAGGATATATATCAAAGAGAAAATTAGAAAAATCTGCTTTATTAGAAACTGAAGGAAATAAAGGAGTCAGGCTGCAGTTTTTAATATTCAGCTGGTCAGAAAGCTCTTTTATTTTTCCGGAAAGAACAATTGAAGGAATAAAAACTCTTAGTGAAATCTTCAAGCCGGAGCCCAGATCCCCAAGTCTGGAGGTTAAATATCCGAATTCGAAGCTGCCAGCAAACTGCAATTTCTGTTGAAAGAGTTCATCCTTCTGATAACAGCGTCTGGCAACTTCTTCACAGGCAAAGCCGGCTGAAAATTCAACAATTTTAAGATGGTCACTTTCATTTATAAGACAAAAGGATTCTTCCTTATCACCGGAAAAAAGCAGGGCTGAAGGGACCTTGCCGGAAAGCATATTTTTATCCTTAAGTAAACGACGACTGGCAGAAGAAAGGCTTTCTAAATCAATCATAGTATAATTTGGATTAAAAGAAGCCGCATCATAAATAAGAGACTGAATTCTATGAGCATCGTCTGCAGTCATTTTTGCAGGAAACAGGAAATCAGCAAGATTACGGGCCAGCCTTGCGCGAGTAGAAATAATTATATCATCATCCGGCCCTTCTTCCGAATACCAGGAATGAATATCTATATTTGTTGCCATTTATTTTTCTTCCATTGCCTTTAGATAATCTCTGTAAAAGGCTGCCTTTTCATAATCTTCTGCAGCAACAGCCTCCTCCAGCTTGATTTTTATTGTCATTTTATCAACAAGAAGTGACTGGTAATCCTTTAGCCTTTTTGGAAGAGAGCCTTGATAAGGCATAGGAAGCTTTTTAGACATTAAGATTTCCATAATTTTGGGCTCAAAGCTGTAATAGCATTGAGAACAGCCAATTTTTTGAGTCTTTACAATTTCTTCAAATGTCATTCCGCAGACACTGCAAACTTTCATAAGGATAGTTTATATCATAAAGTTCGCAGAATATCCAATGGTTTTTCACGCCCGGCCTTTTTTGAAGGAATATAGGAAACAAGCAGGGATAATAAAAGTGTTGCAATTATAATTATTAGTATTTGTCCAAAAGGCAGTTCCAGGGGGATTTCCGTAAGATAATAAGCTGGATCTAAAAGCTTAATTTCATTACCAGAAAAAAGGTGTATAAAGAAATTGATTATATTTTCTATAAGTTTGATTATGTTATTTGCATTTACAGCCAGCAAAAGACCAAGAGGTAGTCCAAAGAGGATTCCCCCGCTGGCACAGGCTAAGGCTGCTAGCAAAAAGGAACGTTTTATTCCCCTGGGACTTGCGCCTATGCTTTTTAAGATTGCAATTTCCTTGCGGCGTTCCATGACCAGCATAATAATAGCAGATGAAATATTCACGGAAGCTACAAGGACAATAAGCAGCATTACAAATATAAGCATTACCTTTGTAGAAGAAAAGTTTTCGAATTCGGCTGCATGAATTTCGTCCCAGCGGTAAACATTTGCAAAGCGGCCAAAATAGCTTCTGGCCTGAAACTGAAGTCGGGGCAGATTCGAAGAGAAGGCATCTGAAGTTTCAATCATTATAGTATAACCGGCAGACTCGAGCGAAAGCGAGCTGTAGGCAATTTCTATTGGAAGGAAAACCCAGAATTGATCCAACTCCTGATAACCAGAAGAAACTATTGCAGAAACAGTAAAGCTTGTAAGCTTAGGTGAAATTTTTCCATTTACACGTCTGGTTGAAATAATTTTAAAGCTGTCTCCGGCATGAAGCTCAAGATCATCTGCAAGTTTTTTTCCTATAACGGCATATTTTCCTTCTGAACTCTCGTATTCCTGAAGAGAGCCTTCCTGAATTTGAAAGAACTCTTTAAAGGATGGGTTCTTTGAAAAAATATCCTTATCCATCGCCCTGATTTCTATTCCGGAGCGGCTTTTTTTTCCTACTGCCAGAGCAGAAATTTCTACCTGGGGATAAACCGTATTAATGCCTTCTATATCTAAAAGCCCCTTTGCATAAGCATGAAGCTTTTCCGGGGAGGAAACCTGATCTATAGAATCTGCCAGATAGGCCTGCATGTGGCTGCTGGACAATCCTATAATGCGGTCAGTCATTCCCTCTATCATGCCATTGGTAACAGAAACTACAACAATAAGAGGGACAATACTTAATCCTATGCAAAGCATGGCGCCAAAAAGACTTTTTCTTGCAGAGGATTTTTTTTCTGCCTTTGGGAAAATTAAACTTTTTGCAAAAAATAATGAGGAAGAAAAGGTCATTGAAGCCGTCCTTCTACAATCCGGTAGCAGCAGTCAGCCTTTTCTGCAAGTTTTGTATCATGGGTTACTAAAAGCAGAGTTTTATTGTATTTTTCGACCATAGAAAAGAGTAAATCACCAATTTTTTCTGCATTTGCCGGGTCAAGATTTCCTGTAGGCTCATCTGCAAGAATAAGCTGAGGATTATTTATAAGGGCCCTGGCAGCTGCAACTCTCTGTCTTTCACCTCCAGAAAGCTGAGAAGGAAGATGATTTATTCGGTCTGAAACTCCAACATCATCTAAAAGCTCTTTTGCAAGCTCTATGGCTTCCTTTTTATTTTTTCCGGCAATCATAGCTGGCATATATACATTTTCAAGAGCGGTAAAATCCTTTAGCAAATAATGAAACTGAAAAATAAGACCTATAAAGCTGGAACGATATTCAGAAATTTCTGCTTCAGACAAACTTTCCACCTGCCATTTTCCGGCAAGCACAGAACCTGAAGTCGGCTTATCAATTCCGCCAATTATATTAAGCAGGGTACTTTTTCCACTTCCACTTTCGCCTACAATGGCAATTTTACGGCCATTTTCTACTTCAAGATTCAAATCATGTAATATTGTAAGGGTTTCGCTGTCGCTTTTATAAGTTTTTTCCAGATTAGAAATTGAAATAATATTACTCATTATGAAGTACCTCCGAAACGCTCATTTTCAAAACATTTTTACTTGCGCTCCAGGCAGCAATAAAAGGAGAAAGTATTCCGAACAAAGTGATGCCCAAAACCTCTCCTCCAAATATTCTTGCCGGGATATTAGCATATAAAGTATATGAAGAATTCATCTGAACATAATCAAGATTTTCAGGACTTGTAATTGCAGTAAAGATATATTGAAAGAAATAAAGAATATCTGACATAAGCTTAAAAACGATATCTGTATTAAAGCTGATTAAAAGGCCCAGTAAAAGGCCAAAAATGGAACCTACAAGGCCCATTAAAAGGCCCTTCATTATAAAGACGGCCTTTACCTGGCCAGAGCTTACCCCCAGTGCAGACAAAATAGCAATTTCATTTTTTCTTTCGTATACAAGGCGCCTCATACCGTTATAAATATTTATTCCGACAACTACAAAAATCAGGGCAACAATAAAAAGTAAAAGGTTCTTTTCCAGTCTGAGTACACCAAAAAAGTTTTTGTTATAATCACGCCAGGCAGAAATCTTTGCATTTGGGAAGGCTTTTTCAAGATGAGAACGAATAAGGGCATCATGATTATAATTTTTTATTTTAAGCCCCCAGACAAGCTTGGAATCCTTTCCAAAATAAGCTGATGCGGCCTGAAAGTTCACAAAGCAATAAGAGGCATTTATTTCTCGGTAACCAGAGCTGAAAATACCGGTTACAGTAAAGACTCTATCATCTGAAAAAAGAGCAACATCACTACCCCCACTCATAACCAGTAAGTCAAGGCTGTCTCCAAGGCCAAGTCCAAGATGATTTGCAAGACTGCTTCCAATTATGATTGAATCCTTCTTGCTTACATCAAACTGCCCCGCAATCATCCTCAGTTCTTTTCTAAAGCCCGGGTCTTCATAATAGGCTTGAGAATCAATAGCCCTGATAATTACAGCACTTTCTCCCCCCTTATTACCTGTCATAAGAGCCTGTGCTTCATAAAAAGGACTGACACAGCTTATTTTATTATTATCCTGGCAGACCTGCAGAAAATCAGCAGTCTGAGAGCTTTCAAGATTTTCGACTCTAAGATGGTATGAAGATATTTCCAGAATCGAATCTATAAAGCTCATCTGAAAACCATTCATAATACTCATTACAACAATAAGGGCCATTACCCCAAAGCCGATTCCCAGGGTTGCAAGCACAGAGGTTGCAGCAGACCGCCCCTTTCTATCTACTCGGGCAAAGCGTTTGGAAACCATAAGTATCCAGCGGAGGGAAGCTATAGGATTTTTAATTGTTTTCATAAAGCTTTTCCCTCCTTACAAGGCCGTCTATATAATAGACATCTCTAACCCTTAAGTTATTTTCATAATAGGTTTTTACAGAATATGCTTCATCAAAATAAATCTGACTGGTATAAGAACCCTTTTCCAGAGAATACTTATTATACATTTTTAATATTCCGTCTTCATAATATTTAAAATCAGCAGGGATATCTCCTTCATTATAAAAATAATCATATCGCTGCTGGTAGGCATAGTCTAAAGTTTCATAAGCTTCGTCCTTGTAGACATAATCCGTAGAGCTTTCGGATATAAGCTCCTTATTATCATTATAAGTGCGGGAAAGAAGCTTTGTAAGAACCTTTTCTGTATTTTTAACCTTTTCATTTTCTTCCTCTGTAAAAAGAAGGTAATATTCTATTTTAGAAATCAAAGCTAAATCGTTATAAGTATAAAGCTCCTGCTTATTTCCCTGGGTAACTTCTTTACTTTTTAATATAGCAGAATCAGCCTGATAGTAATAATCTGTTCTTTTTAATAAATCAGCAGAATCAGCATTTTTTATATTCCAAAGCTCTTCCTTTTCCAGAATTAAACTGCTGTTATAAAATTTTCTTGTTACAGAAGTACCCGAAGAGTAAATTAAAATCTTTTTACCATCCTTTTCCTGACTTACAAGCTTTTCTTTTTCAAATTCAGAAAAAAGCAGTTTCCCATCTTTACCAACATAATCTGTAGAAGGCGCATCTGAAATTACCGGCTCTTCTATAGCAGGCTCCTCAATTGCGGCCCCTTCACTTGCAAGCTCCTGGCTTTCAGGCTCCACACTTGCATTTTCTTCTGTGCTATTATCCACTTCCTGCATATCAACAGCAGAGGATTCCTCAGAACCTTCAAAGGCTTCTTCCATAAAAGCAAGCTGGGCAGCAATTCTTTCTTCTTCAACTCTTGCAAGACAGGCCTCTATCCAATCAGCGCCCTCAAAATCAGCATCGTAAAAACCAAGAGAATCAATTACACCAAGCTTTTCCGGGAAATATAATTCACCGGTATAATAAACAAAGGCCTTACCTTCTTTAGACAAGTCAATAAACCTTCTTGAAAGCAGAGCCTTAAGGGACTGGGGCATATAAAACTTTTCCGGAGAAGAAAGACTTGTGATTCCTTTAACAATATATTGATTTAATTCAAAAATAAATTCTGAGTATTTTACTTCTGTATTATTTTCCTGATCTTCCTGTGAAAATCCCTTTAGGAAACAGGAGGAAAGGAGAATAATAAAAAAAAGAATTAAAAAAGACCGCAGAATTTTCAATTTTTACATACCCAGAAAATCGTTTATATATTCTTCTGCATTAAACTTTGCAATATCAGGATACTTTTCTCCTGTACATACAAAGGCAACCGGCAGGCCAAGCTCCCTGCCTATGGTAATTGCCACGCCGCCCTTTGCTGTTGAATCATACTTTGTCATAATTACAGCGTCTAATTCTACTGCGTCATTAAAAACTTCGGCCTGGCGCAGGGCATTCTGACCAGTAGTCGCATCTATTACAAGGATTTTTTTATAACAGCCCTGATCGGCCTTGGAACGACAGATTCGGTCTATTTTCTGCAGCTCGCGAACAAGATTTTCCTTGTTGTGAAGGCGGCCGGCGGTATCTGCAATAACAAGACCGGCCCCCTTGGCAGCAAGGGCTTCTGCTGCGTCAAATACCACTGCCGACGGGTCAGAACCGTGCTGGTGGCTTACTACGCGCACTCCGATTTTTTCGCCGTGCATAGCAAGCTGTTCGATTGCGGCGGCGCGGAAGGTATCTGCGCTAGCAAGAACAAGATTATCAAGTCCATTATTTTTAAAATAATTAGCAAGCTTTGCTACTGAAGTTGTTTTTCCAACTCCGTTAACACCAAGCACCATCCAGACATTTCTTTTTCCTTCTTCTGGCTGTAAATCTATTTCCTTTACATCTGAAAGCAAAAGCTGCTTCAAATGCTTCATTACTTCAGCTTCTTCAGAAATTCTTTCTTTAGTACAGATTTTCTCCAGTTCCTCTACCAGCATATAGGC
This sequence comes from Treponema sp., assembly GCA_024683675.1. Taxonomy (GTDB): domain Bacteria; phylum Spirochaetota; class Spirochaetia; order Treponematales; family Treponemataceae; genus Treponema_D. The sequence goes on along the minus strand of JAIKYB010000123.1, from coordinate 14,410 downwards.
AGCCTTAGCTCCAATATCACCTTCTACAAGAGTATCTGTCAAATCATCATAAAAATCCTCATCAATTTTGCTCTTAGAAAAAAGAGCCTTCAACTTATCACTAAATGACATTTATAAATCCTCCACTTATATCATATTTATCTAATCTGTCAGTTTTGAAGTTTGGTCTTCAACTCCTTCAGGCACTTCAGGCACTTCCGAGGTCTCTTCAGTCTCCGTGGCCCCTGTCTCCTCTGAGCCCTGCACATCAGAATCTTCACTTTCTTCCAGCAATATTTCAATTATATCACCAGATTTAGCCTTTTGCGGAAGCACAGAATTTGCCGCCAGAAAGTACCTTACAAGCTCCACTCCCCATAGAACCCCACAGGCAACAGAAATTCCCCTACAAATATTAGAAGCCTTTTGCCATTTTATGGCTTCTTCATAGGTAATTGCCTCATAATCATTATAAAGCTTAACCCGATTTAAATAATTTCCATAAGTGTAAAAATATGGAATTAGAGAAACCATTAAAAGACTGTAGGAGGCATACATCCACTTTCTTCTTGTATCAATATTTTTTCCCCGATCCATAGCCTTTGGCTTTATTTTTACCTTATTTCCATCAGTAAGAAGCTTTTCCGGAATATAAAAAAAAGCAGTCTCATCTTCGGCATTTATAAATTCTCCCAAAGCATGACTACCATTTAACTGAACAATGTAACGCTGCTGAGACACTGGAAGACTTTTCTGACCGTTTATAAAAAGGTCTCCAATAATCGGCTTTATAAGGCCTATCTGAATAGAAGCTTCCTTTCTTTCTTCAAGGTCAATTTCTATTTTATACTTTCCATTACCATCAAAATATTCATTAAAAGAAAGGCTTTCATATTCTTCAGAAGAAATCTGAATGGTATGACGACCGGATTCCATAATTATTTCAGTCAACTGCTCTTTATGTAAAACATCATCAATATAAATCTGACATTTTTGAAGGGCTTCTTTTGGCAATAGTTCTATAGAAATTTCAACGGGCATTGCATTTGTAAGCAGTGGAATCAGCTGTCCTGCCAGAGAATTCGTAAGCAATTCCAGATCTTCAAGGCTGCCGACCTCCATTACAGAGCCGATTTTGACTGCCTGAGGATAAAGATAAAGGTTTAGGGAAACTGAAATATATTCTCCATATACAGAAAAGCTTCCTGTAATAAGGGTATTTACACCAGCAGAATAAATCTCTTTGGCAAAAAGTGAGCTTTCATAACCTGCTTCCAGAGCCTTATCAGAAGGTTTGTAAAGGATGTAGGCATCTCCCTTATAAAAAGTTATTGCTTCCAAACTGATTACAGATTCTTCATCTGTAAAAATATTTTTCAAAAGACCAGAAAACTTAGAAAATTCATTTTCACTAGTATTAGAAGAATTATTACCCAAAAGCTTTGCAGCAATTTCACTTTCTTCCTGGGCTTTTTCTTCTTCCTCTTTCAGGCTTTCAAGATTTTCCTTTAAGGAGTCTTCTATTGCTTTGATTTTCTTATCTTCTTCCTTCAGCTTCTTTTTTAACTTTGCATCAGAATAATCATTTAAAAAGATTGCATCCCTTTTTTTATACTCACTGGAAAGCTGAAGATATAAGGATTGTCTTTCTGTTTTCAACTTATAACGTGTTCTTTCCAGTCTTTCAGAGGGTTCTACATTTCTAAACTGCTTTTCTCCAAGTTTTTCCAAAATACTTGAAGGAAGATTTTCTGCAATATTCTGAGTTACAGAGCTTTCCTTTTGTCCACGGGCAAGAGAAAATTTTTCTGCAGCGATAACCCAGTTGCTATCACTTGCAGAAAGAGCCGTAAAAAGGCAGAGAAAAATAAAAACGGAAACAATCAGATTTTTTTGACTGACTTTATACTTCCTCGTCATTGTCCCCAGAATCATCCATTGGAAGTCCCTTCCATTTGGCTACCAGATAAGCATTCATAAACTCATCAAGGTCTCCATCCATGACTCCCTGAATATTTCCCACAGAATATTTAGTGCGGTGATCTTTTACCATTGTGTAAGGACAGAAAACATAGGAGCGAATCTGGCTTCCAAAGGAAATATCCTTTTTTTCTGCCATAAACTTAGAGTTTTCCTTTTCCTTCTGTTCACGATAATATTCATAAAGACGAGCCTTAAGCATGTTCATACAAGTCTGTCGGTTCATGAGCTGGCTTCGCTCTGTCTGACAGGCTACTACAATACCTGTCGGAATATGTGTAAAACGAACAGCAGAGTCAGTTTTGTTTACATGCTGTCCGCCCTTTCCACCTGCGCGGTAAGTATCAACCCGCAAATCTTCAGGTTTTACTTCAACTTCAATTGTGTCATCCAAAACAGGATAAACATAAACTGAAGCAAAACTTGTATGACGTCTTGCATTTGCATCAAAAGGACTAATTCTTACCAGACGGTGAATTCCACCTTCCCCCTTAAGATAACCGTATACAAAATCACCAGAAATTTGAATTGTAATTGATTTTAAGCCACCTTCTGCTTCAAGCTCATCAACAACTTCAGTTTTATAACCATGACGTTCTGCCCAACGCAAATACATGCGGCTAAGCATAAAAGCCCAGTCACAGGCTTCGGTACCACCAGCACCTGCGTGAACTGTAAGGAAGGCATCACTCTGGTCTACTTCACCAGAAAGAAGGTTTAATATATTTAATTTTTCAAAAGTTTCTTTGGCAGTTGAGTAAAGAGAATTAACCTCTTGCTCATCCTCTGCGGCTCCGGATTCTTCTGCAAGCTCATACATGGCATCAAGGTCATCCATATCAGCAAGAAGTTTACGCCAGGGTTCAACGCGACCTTTAAGTCGTCTAATCTGTGACATTACCCTTTCTGCCGCTTCGTGATCATCCCAAAATCCGGGAGCTTCTGTTAGTTTTTCTTTTTCTGCTATTGATTTATCTATTGCAGCAGAGTCAAAGACGCCCCCAAACATTCATAATATCTTCTTTTAACTGTTCAATTGGCATTTTAATTTCGTCTAACATACGCTATAGAATATCAGTAAACTTGATTTTCTGCAATTCTAACTATATTATATTATAGAATATATATTGTGAGGATTTATGAAAAAGTTTATTTCTGCACTTGTCTTATTATTAGTTACAGGCTTAGCCTTTGCTGAAAAACCAATCGTCCAGGACATTCAAGCTCTGCCTGGTAAAAATAACCGCATAAACATTTTCTGGGCCCTTCCGGAAAATCCTGATGAAGAAATCACAGAACTTAGACTATACAGAAGCGACAAACAGATAAATTCCTTTTCACAATTAAGAAATTTGAATCCTATTGCAAATCTTTCACCAGACCATACAGGCTACACAGATATAGCTCCTGATTTAAACGAACATTATTACGCAGTAATTGCAGTAACATCTGCCCCTTATGATTTAATTTTGCTTTCTTTTAACTCTACAGTTACAGGTGTTAGAGTTACAACAGAAATAAAGCACAAAGAACAGAAAAAAGAGGAATATGAAAAGTTCTATCCAGATGGAACAATGAGAGAAACTCCTCTTCCCTATATTGATTTTGTAGAGGGTACAGATAAAGAAAAAACAATTTCTGAAAAAGCCATTTCTTCAACCTCTTCACTTATCAAAAAGAATCCAAAAAAGGCTGCCATGCTTACTCCTTATGTTTTTGAAGAGGATTTAATTTCTCCTGATGGTGGTGATGACTACCTGCTTTTTGAAATATTAAAAAATTATTTTGTTCAGCAAAAATATGAAGAAACTGTTGAGCAGATTCAAAAGCTGACGGGAACAAATATAAACGAAAACACAAGAAACAGAGCCTTTTTCTATCTGGGTGAAGCTGAATACTTCCTTGGACATTATGAGAATGCAGTAAAAACCTTTGTAAAGGTAGAAAGAGCATATCCTATTCTTGTAAAAAAATGGCTGGATTCTTCTTTAGACAGACTCTAAAGCAAGTAATCTAAAACTTAATCCAAAACTAGTAAATAGAACGCAGGAAATCTAAAAGGGCTGGACGTTCTACAGCCTTTTTAATTTCAGACACAAGCTCGCTTCCCTTAACATCGTTATTTACGATAGGATTTCCTTCTTCATCTGCATTTGGAACTGTATCCATTCCGGCTTCACTGTTTTGATCTGGCTGATGGATAAGTACAATTTCATCGTCAACATTTATGCGGTCGTAAAAACCATGATTAGTAATTTCAGCCTCAGAAACCTCTTCTCCAGCCTCTGTTACTGTAAGAATACCCAAAAGATCTTCGTCCTTATAAAAAAGTCCAATTCCTGAATCAGAAGCCTTAAGACAATTCTTTCTGATAATCTTAAATTCCGCATCCTTTACTATGTTTTCAGAACGACCTAAGTCTATAAGAACAGTCTTGCCATTTCTATTTATAATTTTTCCCCGGACAGTAAGCTTTTCCAGAACGGAATTTCTGAAACGTCTTAGAACTGTAGAAAATCTGTTATTTCCGGTAGCATAAAAGCGTTCTTTAGAAACTTCTGCCCCTGTTCTGCCCGAATACATAGCGGAAGAAAGCGTAAGGTCATCTGAGCCTTCGCTCATAGAAAGAATTACAAAATAATCAAAATTATTGGCCCGGGCATTTTTGAAGGCTTCGCCATAACCAGAAACCGGAGTTACCTGTGTTTTTACAGAAGTAATTGCCACTCCGGAAAATATATCACCTGCAGCAAGGGCTGTAAGTCTATTAGCCTCTGCATGATTCATAAGAGAAGCTTCTTCTGTATAGAAAACAGCAATATTCCAGCGGATTTTATCCAAATAGAAGGGTTCTACCTTCCATTTTTTTGCAAGAGTATTTGACAGCAAGGACGAATAGGCTTCTATAGTATCTGAAAGCGAGGTTGGAATTGTTTCAGAATTATCTCTTACAAACTTTAACTGAGAAAGATAAAGTTCATGCATTCCATTTAACTCAAGAATATCAGCATAGGCTAATCGTGCTTCCTGATTGTTTGGATCTAAAATAAGGGCCCTTTGATACTCGTAAGTGCTTCCTGCCTTGTCATAGCGGCTATCATACTGTCTGGCTATATCAATATGATAATTAGCCCAGGTCTTACGGCGAGCGTCATCAAAAGGAAGATTATTGCGAACACTAAGCTCCAGCATCATTCTCATAAGCTCATCCTGAGGAAGCACCTGAAGACCTGTATTCCAGGTAGCAATGGCATCTAAAGAAAGGCCCAGCTTGTCCTGAGCTACACCTTTAAGATACCAGGCTGAAGCATTTTTACGATTTTTCAAAATAAGATAGTCACAAAGGTCTATTACCTCGTTGTATCGTTTCTGACTGTAAAGGGTTGTTGCAAGCAGTTCGTAAGCAGGCTCGTAGTCCCCCCGAATTTCTACGGCAATTCTTTCGTGCTTTTCTGCACTTGGATAGTCACCCTTCATATTGTAAATTACAGCCGCAAGATAATGCACCTCTGCTTCACCAGAATAATACTGCATTGCCTGGCGTAAATATTTTTCAGCCTGACTGAAGCGTTTTCCTTCTGCGCACAAAAGAGCCAGAGAAAGCAGAGCCTTTCTATTAGAAGGCTGTCTTTTTAAGGCTTCTGTATACTGAAGCTCTGCCCCGGAATATTTTCCATCATATAATTCAATTTCAGCAAGACCAAAATGAGCATCAATATCATTAGGATAAACCTTTAGGACCTCTGTAAAAATCTGACGAGCATCTTCTATCTGTCCAAGAGCAAGAAGAATCATTCCCTTCATGTTCTGGATTTTAGAATTGCTTTTTTCATAGCGTTCAGCGTTTTCTAAGTATTGAAAAGCAAGGTCATATTCCCCCAGCCGGTAACAGCAGTTTGCAAGACGGAACCAGGCATCACTATAGGCCGGGTTTTCGTTCACAACCTCAAGATAGTATTGAGAAGCTTCATACCAGTTTTCTTCAGACTCAAAATCAAAGGCTTTATTGTAAAGCTCCTTTGGGCTTGTCGCAGCAAAGCTTGCAGAAAGGGTCAAAAGAATAGAAAGGGAAAATACAAAGACTTTTTTACTCATCAGCTTCTTCATCCTCTAGATTTTTTATTACTTTCACGTAATTTATACGATGACCTTCCATATCCTGAATAATAAAATCAAAATTATTCCAGGTGGCTTTTTCATATTTTACAGGCACTTTACCAAATAAATCAAATACAAATCCGCCAAGGCTGTCAAAATCTTCATCAGGGAAGGCTGTTCCCAGAGCTTCATTTAAATCCCCCAGATTTACCCGGGCATCACAAATCCAGACATTATCAGAGATTTTCAGAATATCTTCCTGTTCCTTATCAAATTCATCCTGAATATCGCCAACAATTTCTTCAATAATATCTTCCATGGTAACAAGACCTGATATTCCACCATATTCGTCTATAGCAATTGCAATATGCAAATGGCGGCGCTTAAATTCACGAAGCAGCGTATCAATTCTTTTTGTTTCAGGAACAAAATAGGCCTTACGGACAATTTTCTGTAAATCAATGTCCTTCTTTTCTGCCATATACTTGATTATATCTTTTACATAAAGAACACCAATTACATTATCAATAGAATCTGTATAAACAGGAAGTCTGGAATGTCCGCTGTTCAAGATGCTTGCAAAAAGCTCTTCCTGATTAATATCAGAGGCTATAAAATCTATATCGATACGAGGAACCATAACCTCTTTTACAGAAGTTTTTGAAAGGTCCTCTACCCCCTGAATCATATCTTTTTTTTCTTCGTTTAATATTTCCTGTTGGACAGTATCAATTTCTTCTGAAGCAGAAGTCTTCTTTTTTTTCTTAAACAAACTCATTTGATAATTATTTCATCCTTTAACTTTAAAAGTGTTTCTTCCTGCAGCTTAAGCATTTCGCATTCAGGCTCTTTGCCCTTTTCAATATGCTCTTCTCCATGGTCCATACCATTCAAATGAAGCAGGCCATGAACAATAAGTCTTTTCATCTCATTGTTTATTGAAACCTGAAAGTATTCAGCATTTACAGGAAGTGTATCCAGACTTATAGCAATATCTCCTATGCACTTCCAGCTGCCTTCTTCATCCTGATACTCTTCATCATTTTCAAAGGAAAGAACATCTGTAGGACTATCTATTCCGCGATAGGCATTATTTAATTCACGGATATATTCATCATTACATAAAAGAATAGAGATTTCCTGACCATCAAAGCCCAAAGTCTTCATAGCAGTCTGTACAAAAGGCTCCAGCTTATCAAACCAAACAGGAGCCTGCATTTCATCATACATACTGATAAGTATTCTATTTGCCATCTTTTTTCTCCACTCCAGGGCTTTTTACTTCAGACCCCTTTGCTTCTGTTCTTTTTACTTCTGAAGTCTTGGCCTCTTTTACATCCTTTGTATCCTTGGCTTCCTTGCTTTCCTTAGCTTCTTCAGCAGGATCCTTCTGGTCTGGATATTCAATTCTTGTATGATAGTAGCCGGCCAGAACCTGAACAAAGGCTTCTTTTATTTTTGAAACATCAGTAAAGGTAAGACCACAGTTATCAAGCTGCTTATGCTCCACCTTTCCATTTATCAAAGTTGTAATAAACTTTTCAAGACGAGGAACTGAAGGATTTTCCAAAGTATGACAGGCAGCCTCAACTGTATCAGCAAGCATTACAACAGCAGATTCCCTTGATGTAGGAGGATGTCCCGGATAAGAAAAATCTTCCGGAGAAAGACTTGGATCCTTTTCCTTTGCTTCATTATAAAAATATGCAATTACGCTATTACCATGATGCTCTGCAATTATGTCAATAATAACTTCAGGCAGGTGCATTTGACGGGCCTTTTCAACTCCCTTACGTACGTGACTCTTAATAACTGAAGCAGAAAGAGTCGGAGAAATATTATCGTGCTTATTCTGCCCCTTTTGATTTTCAACAAAATATTCTGGCTGTTCAATCTTACCAATATCATGATAGTAAGCTCCAACACGGGCAATAAGAGCATTAGCTCCAATAGAACGGCAGGCATTTTCTGCAAGCTGGGCAACCATCATAGAATGATTATAGGTTCCACCTGCACTTACCAGCATTTTTCTCATAAGAGGAGTATTAAGGTCACTTAAATCCATAAGGCGGAAAACCGAAGCTGTATTTAGCAGGATTTCCAGAGGAGTTAAAAATCCCAGTGTTAAAATACCAGAAAGGAAGCCGTTGATTGCAATTCCCACCAGCAGTTTTGGCAAATCTGTGAAGTTTTCATTAAAAATAACCATGATTAAAAGGATTAAAACCATTTCAAGCAGGGCTAATATAATGGAGGCAAAAACTAAATCCAACCTGCGCTCAATTTTTCTTACAAGAACAGATGAGAAGAGGCAGATAAAAAGAGTGAAAATAAAGGTTGGAAGCTGCCAGTTGCTTGCATTTAGTACACCTAAAGACAAAATAAAGGAAAACAACTCAGCAGAAAAGTTGCCGTACAAAATTGTTACAAGCATAATTACCAGAGCAGAAGGTATAACTATACAAACTGCATAGGGAGAAGAAAAAATGCTGAGTTTCCCACAAAAGGCTGTCATTGCATATACAAAAACAAAGAAAACTACATTTAAGAAATGCTCCCTAAAAAGCATTGTTCTTTTCATTGGTACAAAGGTATATAAAAGGTACCATACAAGAGCTATAAGCAGAATGTAGAGTTCATTATTTGCAAAGGCCCTGTAATCAATATAAACAGGAGAAGAAGACATTTTCTTTAATTTTGCATAGGCATCTTCTGTAATTGCAAAGCCCTTTTTAATAATTTTTTCACCCTTCTGAATTGAAACCGGGTCAAAATCATCAGGAGAAAGAGTTCTGTCTGCAATAATTGTTCTGTCTGCAATCTGTCCTATTTCAAAATCATAAATAGAAAAAGATGCTATTGTCTGTGCAGTGCTTATTTTAATAAAGCACAAAGCAGATACGACCAGAATACCAGCAAGCATAAGAAGTAAAAACTGATATTTTTCTTTTACATAATTTCCAAGAGTTTCCATTCCTGCCACAAAGGCATTCTTTTCGTTACCCTTTTTAGAATTGTTCTTTTTCATTTTCATAAGCCCTTACTATTTTTTTAACCAAGCCGTTGCGGACAACGTCTTCCGAAGTAAGCTCCATAAAACCAATATCATCTATTTTATACAAAATCTCAATTGAATGCATTAACCCGGAGGCTGTTTTTTTAGGAAGATCTACCTGAGTAGGATCTCCTGTGATATACATTTTAGAATTTTCACCCATTCTGGTCAAAAACATTTTTATCTGTGCATAAGTGGCATTTTGTGCCTCATCAAGAATTACGACACAGTTATTCAGTGTTCGCCCCCTCATATAAGCAAGAGGAGCAACTTCTATAATTCCAGCATCAAAAAGTCTTTTTACACTTTCTACAGGTAAAATTGCTTCCATTGCATCTCTTAAAGGACGCAAATATGGATCTATTTTATCTTCAAGATTACCAGGAAGGAAACCAAGATTTTCTCCTGCTTCTACAACAGGCCTCGTAATAATCAGTTTATTTTTTTTATGAGAAAGGATAAGACGTAAAGCTTCTGCAACTGCAAGATATGTTTTTCCGCTTCCTGCAGAACCGGTACAAAAAACCATATCCTTATTCTGCAGCATATCAATATATTCAGCCTGATTTTGACTTCTTGGGTAAACCCGGCGCAGGGCACCAGGAATCATAATTACCATTTCTTCTGTAGAAGCCCTTTTTTTAGTATTCAAGACAGTATGAATTACATCTTCACAGTCGCGTCCACCTGCTTTTATTTCATCTATAACACGGTCTACGATAAACTGAAATTTCTGACAGATTTCGGGATTATTATTTTCTACAGAAATTTCGTTTCCTCGTGTAAAAACAGGAACACCAAGATGATCTTCAATGAGCTGTAAATTTCTATCATTAGTTCCGCATATACAGGACAAAACCTCATTATCAGGAACTATTATCGTATATTCGTCCAACTAAGCCTCACATCTATTATCTTTTATCAAACTTTAATTGTCAATCTATTCAAGAGACCATTCTCCGTATTCATCGATAATAGAAGTTTTCATACTTTCCATAGGATTCCAGACAATGCCCAGAGTTATATAAGGGTTGAAGTCATATCTCTTTTTATTATTTTCAGTAACCAGACGAGGTTCTACTTTTAAAGTAAAATTAAAGGTCCAGTCATGAAGGTCATGTGAAATCTTCATATTTAAGGATTTTAACTTAAAGCCGGAGCTTTCTCTTTTTGATTCGTCATCAAATCTAAAGGAATCTATAAGGTCTTTTAATATATTGCCAGGGAAACCGCCCCATTCACTATAGAAGTCACCATCTCCATTCTTAAAATACCAGTACAAAACAGAGTTTCTTGAGGTAGAAGAAAAGGTTAAGTCCAGAAATTCTGCAATCTTAAAGGTAATTGAAGGTGAAAAAAGGAAATATGAGTTTGTAGGTCTAAGTAAGTCAGCTGTAATGCTTGTTGAAAGACCTGGAGCAACTGAAATTCTATTGGACCATTTATAATAGGTTTTTGTTGAAGGCGAATAAGAAACAGAAAGTGAATATGGAAGGAATTCTTTTTCTGTTCTAACAGTCCAGCCATCATCAAAATCATAGCCATAAGTGTAAGACATAATATAAGAAAGCTGGAAGGAAGTCCAGGAAGCAGTAAATTTCAAGCTGTCAGCATTATCATCTTCCAGATTATAAGAAAAAGATTCTGTCAGTTTTATAGTAGAAGTAAAGCTTGAATTAAAGGTTGAAAGTGGTAAAGAAAAAGTAAAGGTCTGACTTAATGGAGATTTTTTCCATTTTTCTTCTTTATCAACATCTTCATGAGTAGTTTCCTGATAACCTGTACTTAAAGTTGCTGTTACAAAAGGAAAGCCAAGACTTAAGGTTGCAGTATACTGTCTTAATAAAGGTGGCATTATTGCCGTAAAGCTGAGTGATTGAGTAAGTTTCTTTTCAAATTCAGCGGCACTTACAACAGCAGAAAGAGAGTTTACTGTTATACAGTCGTCATCCTCCCAGTCAACTCCATAATATTCCCAGTCAGGAGTATCAGCATCACCTGAAAATTCCCGTCTATAAAGTTTAATTGTTGAATTCCAGGAAACAGAAGAATCAGAAAGGAAATCCAGATAATACAAAGGCTTTAAGGTAATTGAATTTGTATTTACGATATCCTGACTTTCGGCTTTATAGTCGGCAAGTACAAGGCTGTTTGCAGAAGCTTCTGTATAACCTCCGGTGTCTTCATCATAAGAAATATATGGGTGCTTCTGGTAAATTGGACTATAAGAAAGCTTATTTACAACTGAAAAGAAAGAGCCCCCATAGTTAAAATTACTTGCTAAGGAAACAGGAGTTTTTAAGGTATACATAAAGGAGCGGTAATTAGCCCAGTCAAAATCATTTGAAGTTTTCAAATGAGAAGAGGCATAAGCAAGCTGACTGGTAAAATTAGCTGCAGCAGAATATGTAAGGTTGTAGGTAACCCCGTCTGCCACGCTTTCCTTTGAAGCTGTATAATCTAAAGAAGGCAAAAAGAAATTAAAACCTTCTTCCTCTTCAGATTCTTCGGACTCCTCTTCATCAGCTTCTTCTGTCAGGGCAAGTTCAGAATCTTGTTCAGTGTCTTCGCTTTCTTCAACATCTTCTGAAGCCTTTTTTGCCTCTTCTTCTCGCTTTAAGCGATCTGCTTCAAGCTCAGCTTCGGTTTTTAAAGCATCGGGTTTATTAGGAGATACTACATAAGATGGAGTTGAAGTAGAACTTGCCTTAATAGGCCAGGAAAAAAGAGTTCCACTCATTGAAAATGAAAAGGTTGCCGGAGTTACAAGAGATGGATAATAAAACTTCTTTCTAGGAGTATAAGAGGTCCAGGAGCTTTCGTATTTTTCAGTGTCGTAGGTGTAAACCTTTTCGTTTGTTGAAGAATCTGTATATGAAAAAGTTGTTGACATTGAAGATATGTTTACAGATGAATTAAGAGATGCAGAAATTGATGAAATATAAGGCTTAATTATGGAAGGCAAAGTTGGACTAACAGAAGATGTCATCTGCCAGGTAAGAGAAGAAACTTCTGAAATTGTAACCTCATCATCATCCTCAGAAGTATTGTCCAGCATATAAGAAATCCAATCCATATTTTCGCTTCGGTTATTCTTAAAATCATAGGCAAAATATGGGTCAGAATAAATTGGCATAGATAAGGTAAATCTAAAAGGCTTGGAAAGAGTTAAATTAATATTCGCTCCATAACGGAAAGGCAAAGTAAGTCCCAGAAATGTAGACTCATCCTGATAAGTAACGCCAGTAGAAGAAAAAGGAAAGTAATCACCACTAGTACTATCCAAAAAGATTGTATTACTAAAGCCCAGGTAGGCATTAAAGGCAAGATTTGTTAAATAAGTTGTTGAAGGCTGAAAACTTCCGTCCAAACCGGCCATAATACCAAGATTTGAATACCAGTCTCCCATCACCTTCAGGTAATTTGAAGTATTTCCGGTATAATCTTCATCAAGATTATGAAGAACTATACCTTCTAGCTTTTGTTCCTTTAGACTTGTAGGCTTCATAAAGTTGTAAAGAGCCTTAAGAGATTCTGCAGAAGTTGAGGTATCTGTAGAAGAAGATGAGGATGAGGTGGAGCTTGAACTGTTCAAAGGCTTTCTTCCATAAGCATAAGCTGTAGTTTGAATAGAATAACCTTCCCTTTTACGATAAGAAAAAACCGGATTAAAAATAATTTCATCCTTTGGATAATAAAAGGCCGGAAAATACATAACCGGAACAGAACCTACATAAAGTAAAGCATTAAAAAAAGCAAATTCACCACCCGGTAGAAGCCAGGTTCTTGTAGCGTCAATATGCCAGTGGGGGTCCTCATCATCACAGAAGGTAAGACTTGAATCCTTGAAAGAAATTACATTATCGCTACCCTTACCCATAAGATCTGAAAATACAATAAGAGTAGAACCACTAGGCAGATTTAAGGCATCTGACTGGGTCTGAACTACGCGCCCATCGTCGAATACTCCCTCCAGAGTAGAAGTGTTAAGTAAGAGAGAGTTTGCTGTGGTAGTTTCACCACCGGAAGAAGAAGTTTTTGTTACAATTTCTACATTTCCTTCTGCATAAAGCATTTCTGTTTTTCTGTCATAAGTAATTCTGTCTGCTTTAATCTCAGAACTGGTAGAGCCCTTAGTAACAGAAAGCTCTACAGAACCTTCAAGGACAATTGTGTCATTTCCGGTTTCTTCTGATTTTTTATAATTAGTTTCCCTTGCATTGCTTATTGTGATAGTTGTAACTTCAACCTCTTCTTCAGCAAAAAGAGGACAAAATGTGAGAAAAATAGAAGTTAGAGCAAGAAGAAGCTTTTTGTTCACAAAATCACCTTTTTTCAAGCATAGGCTTAACAAAGTTCCCTGTAAAGCTTTCAGCAACCTGAGCAACTTCTTCAGGACTTCCAGTGGCAATTATATTTCCACCGCGGAAACCGCCTTCTGGTCCCAGATCAATCAGATAATCAGCCTGACAAATTACATCCAGATTATGTTCAATCATAACAACAGTGTTGCCCTGGTCTACAAGGCGCTGAATTACTCCCATAAGAAGCTTTACATCGGCAAAGTGAAGTCCTGTTGTTGGTTCATCCATAATATAAAGTGTCTTTCCCGTAGAAACACGGGCAAGTTCATTTGCAAGCTTTACTCGCTGGGCTTCACCACCACTTAGGGTAAGGGCATTCTGTCCCAGCTGTATATAGCCTAAGCCTACAGATTTTAAGGTTTCAAGCTTTCTTGAAATATGAGGAATACTTGCAAAAAAGTCGCAGGCTTCATCAATAGACATATTCAAAACATCATTAATTGATTTACCCTTAAACTGAACTTCAAGAGTTTCCTTATTAAATCTTTTTCCCTGACAAACTTCACATTGAACATAAACATCAGGCAAAAAGTTCATTTCAATAACATTTTCTCCAGCACCCTGACAGGCTTCACAGCGGCCACCCTTTACATTAAAGCTGAAGCGGCCTTTTTGATATCCTCTTGCCTTACTTTCAGGCAGACTAGCATAAAGGTCACGAATAGCATCAAAAACGCCAATATAAGTTGCAGGATTAGAACGAGGAGAACGGCCTATTGGAGACTGGTCTATATTAATTACCTTGTCTATAAACTCTGCGCCTTCCACCCCTTCGCACTCGCCTACATCATAGTTTGTACGCATAACCCGATTACTTAGGGCCGGATACATTACATCACTCATAAGGGTAGATTTACCAGAACCACTAACGCCGGTTATACAGGTAAAGGTTCCAAGAGGAATCTGAATGCTTACGTTTTTCAAATTATGCTCA
>JAIKYB010000245.1 GCA_024683675.1 Treponema sp. | reverse complement strand
TTACCCATGCTCCCATATCCGATTATTCCTATATTCATTTCTTTCTCCCTTTTATGATTTACCTTTGTTCCCCAAAGAATTTTTTGTTCAGCCCGATTAATCCTGTAAACTCATTCCACTCATTTTTTGAGCTAAAAGTTATCGCGCTGGAAAGTCCCACGTGCCACATCATGTGCCTAAACTGAGCCAAAATAAATTCCAATCTGGTATAGTCACAGCCCTTTGGTTTTTGCAAGAGAGCTTCTAAAGTTAAAGTTTCAAAGTAGGAATCAACTTTTGCCCTAACGTAATCCAGGTAGTCCATAAGCTGTTTTCGAGATATTACAATGCTTGCGTCAGAAACATAGCCTTCGCGCTTTGGATTAATCACGCTAAGATTTTCTGCAATACCAAAAAGTTTTTCTCCCTCATAAACATAGTCGCAGGGATTAATAAAAAACCGATCCAGGGAATGAAGATAATGAAAAATATAGCGGGAATTGTTTTCTCCGTCAAAGACTGTTTCCAAATCAGCCATCAGTATCTGGTCCCGGATATTGATGAAATTAATTTCCTGCTGATTTTTTATCTGGCGAATTATTTCTTCCACGTTTTTCTCCTCCTTACAAATCCATGACCATATCGTAATAACAATAATACATCAAAAACTTCCGAGTGAATATCTGATGTATTAGCGTAATTCAGAAAAAACTTAGAAGTGTTTGTATAGGGAAGTGGCTTTAATTCCAACAACAGTCGCAATTTTTTCTACGCTTGTGCCATTGTAGCCCTGTTCAGATTGAAGCAGAGCCCGCTGATGAAGAGAATGAGAAAGAAATTGAAATTGTTGAAGTTTTGTTATAGCGAACTAACAAATACTGTATTATAATCATAGGAAATTCGCATTTAAAATAATGTGAAGCATAATAATTTTACTGGCATTTTATAGGAGAATTTTATGAAAAAATACATTCCAGAAGAGATGGTTAAAATCAGCCGTTATCAAAATTTCTTTCCGACACTTGCAGAAGACTTAAAAAAGGATATTTATGCAAGAATGGCGGAGCTCTTAGAGGAAGAAAAATATTATTGTGATAAGGGTAATTATGAGCATATGGCTCAGATTATAACTTCAATTGCAATGTACGAGTGCTTACAGAAGCATGGAAAATCTGAGGAAGAGGCTTATAAAATAGTTTCTGAAGAAATGTGGAAGTTTCTTGATCCTTCTGGAATGCAAAAGCTATCAAAAAAAGGATTTTTTATGGGCCTTATGAAAAAGGTCGTTCCTTTTGGTTTTAGTAAAAAGTCTGGTATCGGCTGGAGATATACCTGGCACAATGATACAGACCCAAAAGACGAATTTCATTTTGAATGTAACGAATGCATTTACGCAAAGATTCTTGGCAAACGAAACTTACTTAAGCTTGGTGCAATGTGCTGTCACGCTGATATCATAAATTACGGCGAGCTTCATTATACCGACTTCATCAGAACAAAAACCTTGTGCCAGGGTGGCGACGAATGCGACTTCTATTTTGTAAGACACAAGACCGATGCCGGTGACGGTTGGGAAAGAAGTAAGAGTATCTAAACTATTTATACCTAACCAGCACTTCCCAATGCCCTTTAAAATCTTCCGGCCTATCTGATTTTACATCATAATCAAACTCTTCATATTCAGTTATTGAAAAACCGATTCTAGAGTTTCCGAGCAGGCCGGCCTGGTCCAGCAATTTCCTGTGTTTGTCTTTATCATAGTTGTGCTTATACCAGGCAGGGAAGTTTCCTTTTTTACCGGCACGAACAAAGTCATAGCGGAGCAGGTCGTATATCAAGGATCTATCAATAATCTTGTCCAGAGCAGGCCTGTTTCCTAAAGAGCCGTTTCCTGAAGAGTCGTTTCCTGAAGAGCCGTTCCTTGAAGAGTCCTTTTCTGGCTGTATAAAATCATTCATAAGCTCAAACCAATAAGACTCTCTTCTGGCCTGAGAAAAAGCCCCCTTACTTCTACCGTACTCAAGCAGGCCACATAAAAAGCCCCAGGGACTCGTCACTCTAAAAATATAATTCATAGTGAAGGCAAAAGTTCCCTTGTTCCAGAAGGCATCCGTAAGAACTTCGACATCCTTTAAAAAGGCAATATCATTAAAAGACATATAGGGAGTAGAAAAGGTTTCGTAAACAGGAGTCTCCATCCATTTCCAGCCGTTTTCCCGGGCATACTTTTCCATCAAAGTGCCGTTTAAGATTTTCAAAAAACCTAACTGCAGGGCATCGGGTCGAAGTTCCATTACAAAATCAAAGCTTTTACCAAAGCTTTCTAAATCCTCATAAGGAAGACCCGCGATTAAATCCAGATGCTGGTGGATTGTCCTTGGAATCTTTGTAATTTTTTCAGCAAGCTTTTCCACATTTGTAGAACGATTAATCGCCGCCAGAGTCTTTTTATTGGCAGACTGTACGCCCATTTCAAACTGCATCATACCTTCTGGAATCTGCTGCAGGAATTCCAGAGCCTTGTCCGAAAGATATTCCGCTTCAATTTCAAAATGGAACATAGTCTTTCCATTGTGATGTTTCAAAATATATTCCCAGATTCCCAGATAATGCTCTTCATTCAGGTTGTAAGTTCTGTCTACAAATTTTACCAGTTTAATATTATGGTCTAAAAATATCTGAAGCTCCTGACAGGTTCGTTCAAGGCTCTTAAATCTTACACTTTTATCTACGGAAGAAAGGCAGTAGGAACAGCCAAAAGGACAACCCCGGCTTGATTCGTAATAGTAGATTTTGTGGTCGGGGTCGGCCTGACCATTTACAATTTCCGGATAAGGAAAGGGGATGTCATCCAGCTTTTCTATACAGGCCCTGTTTCCGCTGTATTCTAAATCATCATTTTCTTTATCATTTCTTCTATAGTACAGACCTTTTATTGTTTTAAGCTCGGGAACTTTTCCCTGGGCAGAAGAAAGACCTTCTTCAAGCAACTGGGTAAAAGTAATTTCTCCTTCACCAAAAATGATAAAGTCTAGGGCTGGGATATTTGTCAGGTACTTTTTTGCGCCATAGCCAAACTCAGGGCCGCCGGCTCCAAGCAGGCAGTCGGGCAGGAGCTTTTTAATTTCCGGCAAAAGTTTACAGACATATTCGGCATTCCAGATATAGGTAGAAAACAAAATCCAGTCGGAGCCTGTAAAAGCAATGCTTCGTAAAACTTCTCCTATTGGCTGATTTATTGTGTATTCGGCCAGCTCAATCATAGGTCGGTCATTTCTATCCTCAAAAAAGCAGTCCGCATAGTTTTTCAAATCGCGGATAGCAATGTTTGTATGCATGTAAGAGGCGTTTACCGAAACAAGAAGAATCTTCATGCTTATACTATAACAGATTAAGAGGATATGGTGTAACCCTGAGGTTTGATATCTTCCATCTATAAAGAACTGTTATTTTTTTCCCAAAAATACATTTTCTATAGTATAATATGATGACAGATTCTTAATAGTTTACTATAAGAGGTGATGTAAGGGTATGGATAGTAATCAGGCAACACATATTTTAATTTTGATTTACTCAATGATTGGGATTGGCGTTGTAGTAATGGTTACCAATATATACCGTTATGGTCGCTTTATGAAAAGAATGCAGGATGTTCTTTCTTCCAGAGCACGTAGTGAAAATATTTGGAAATATTCTGGATTCTGGTTATTAGTTTTCTTCCTTTTTGGTTATATAGCTATAGGACTTTTTAGCAAGCCTGACTTAATGATGGCTAGTGTTCTTTTTGGCGGAAGCTTTTTTGTTATGATTGTCCTTACTCTTATGTTCCGCCTTATAAATTCCGTAAAGCAGAATTGTCTGGATGTAACAGAAGTTTTAATTACCGTTATAGAGCAGAGAGACCCTAACTTAAATGGACATAGCCGAAACGTTCAGAATATAACAATGCTCTTTTATTCCTATCTTCCAAAGGATATGCAAAGGCAGATTAATCCTGTCAGTCTTGAATATGCAGCTTTAATGCATGATGTTGGAAAACTTGGAATTCCAGAAGAAGTTCTGAACAAGCCTGGAAAGCTTGATGCTGCGGAGTGGGAAATTATGAAGCAGCATCCAAAAATTGGCGTAAAGTTTTTGGAACGCTTACGCACTTTCGAACATATTATGCCATGGATCCTTTATCATCATGAGCGAATCGATGGAAAAGGATATTATTCTGTACCCGGAGACCAGCTTCCACTTGCTGCCAGAATAATTGCAATTGCGGATGCTTATTCTGCTATTACAATGAGGCGAGTTTATAAAGAGCCAAAAAGTCATGAGACTGCTATCCAACTCTTGGATGAAGTTGCAGGTACTCAAATTGATGCAGAGCTTTTTGAAATATTTAAAACAATTCCAAAAGAAAAGCTTGCAGAATGTGTTCCTCCAAATATTGAGACAGGAATTGTGCTTTAATTTTCTACCTTTTTAGTCAAAGAAAGTAAAATTACCATTAACACTAAAACAATAGGGAAAATACCACCTGCTAAAAGTCCTCTCTGTAAATTATCTCCAGCTGATTGACTAACCGCACCAACAATTGCCGGGCCTGCAGAACCTCCAAGGTCTCCTGCCATAGCAAGCATGGCAAAAAAAGCTGTTCCTCCTCTTGGAATCCTTGGCGAACAAAGACTTATAGTGCCAGGCCACATAATGGCAACAGAGAATCCACAGATAATACAGCCTAAAAGTCCAATAAACGGAGAAGAAGAAAGTGAGGCCAGAAGATAGCTTATAAGGCATAAAGCGCCGGAGGCAATCATAAATTTCTTTAAATCTAATCGGTCTCCAAATTTCCCGAATAGAGCACGACAGCTTCCCATTAAAACTGCAAACATACATGGACCAGCAAGGTCGCCGGCAGTTTTTGAAAGGCCAAGGGCGCTCTCGGAAAAAGCAGAAGCCCACTGTGCCATTGAAAGTTCCGAAGCGCCGGCACAAATCATCAGGATAATTGCAATGTAAAAGAGTGGTAGGCGGAGTAAATCTCGGATTCTCATACCTTTTTCACCACCAGTTGGATGCTCAATGGGGCAGCTTGCAAAATTGAAAATATTTATGATTGGAACTATTGCCCACAAGCAGGCAAGAATCTTCCAGTTTTGAATCCCAATAAACTTAAAGAATATGGTCGAAAGTAAAATTACAGCGACGGTTCCCCAGCAGTAAAAAGAGTGGAGAAGGCTCATAGCAGCTTCCTTATGTTCAAAAGGACAGGCTTCCACAATCGGGCTGACAAGAACTTCAATCAGTCCACTTCCAATTGCATAAACTACAACGCTTATTACAATACCTGTGAAAGGATCAGGAAAAAGTTCCGGCAAGAAGGCCAGAAGAATTAGTCCTAGGGCAGAAGAAACTTCAGAGGCTACAATGCATTTTCGGTAGCCAATTTTATCAACGACCTGGGCACAGATAATATCAACTATCAGCTGGGTCATAAAGAAAACGGCTGGAATCAGGGCAATTTTTCCAAGAGGAATTTCATAAACCTTATTGAAGGTTAGAAAAAGTAGAGGAGTAAAATTGGCGCATATTGCCTGAGTAATAAATCCCATATAACAGGCAAGCAAAGTTTTATTATAGTTTTTCTGCATAGTATCTATATAGTATAAAAGGTATTAAAAGTAAACTCAGAATTCTAAAAAAAATAGTTTTATACAATTTATTAGGAGAAAATTAGTTTGACTCCAATCTTTGCTATGGTTATATTTAATAATGTAGTTTTGGAGGTTCAAATGGAATATATTAATCAGACTTATGATCAGGAAAGAGCTCTTTACGGGATCAAGAATGCAGTAATTGATAATTGCAGATTTGATGGCCCTGCAGATGGAGAATCTGCATTAAAAGAAGCGTCTGATTTTGAAGCCAGGAATTGCTATATGAATCTTCGTTATCCTTTCTGGCATGTTACAAATGCAAAAATCTCTAATACTGTTATGACAGAAAATTGTCGTGCAGCTCTTTGGTATGACAAGGGAGTTGAAATATCAGATTGTAAATTAGGCGGAATAAAGGCTCTTCGTGAATGTGAAGAAATCAGTTTGAAGAATTCTACTGTCAAATCACCAGAGTTTATCTGGAAGTGTCGTAATCTGAATATTGAAAATGTGACAATTGAAGAATCTGAATATCCTTTCTTTGAGGTTACAGATGCAAAAATTAAAAATCTAACAATGAAAGGAAAATATTCTTTTCAGTATGGAAATAATATAGAAATTGTTGATTCCCATTTTGATACAAAGGATGCCTTCTGGCACACAAAAAATGTTACTGTTAAAGACAGTATCATAAAAGGGGAGTATCTTGGCTGGTATTCAGAAAACCTGACTCTTATAAATTGTAAGATTATAGGAACCCAACCCTTCTGTTACTGTAAAAATCTGATTTTGGAAAACTGCGAAATGGAAGACTGTGACCTTTCCTTTGAACGAAGCTCAGTTCAGGCCACTGTTAAAGGAAAAATCGTCAGCGTAAAAAATCCTTTATCAGGAAAAATTACAGCTGACGATATTGGTCAGATAATTTTCGAAGATGAAATTGTAGATAAGTCAAAGACCCAGATTCTTATCCGCTAAAGAGTCAACTTATCAATTGCAGCCAGTTCTTCTTTGCTGAAGCTGGTATTTTCAAGAGCCTTGATGTTATCTAAAATCTGAGCAGGGCGGGAAGCACCCACCAGAACAGAGGTAATATCAGAGTCTTTAAGAATCCAGGCTAAAGCCATTTCAGCCAAAGTTTGATTGCGGCCTGCAGCAATTTCGTTCAGTTTAATTAAAGTATCGCGCTTTTCTGCTACAGTATTTTCATTTAAGAAGCGTCCGTCCTTTTTAACACGGCTGTCTTCTGGGATATCTTTAAGATAACGGTCGGTAAGTAAGCCCTGTGCAAGTGGAGAAAAGCAGATAATTCCCTTTCCAAGCTTTGCTGAACTTGCTTTTAATCCGTTATTTTCAATAGTTCTGTTCAAAATATTGTAAGAATTCTGATTAATGATAAATGGAGTGTGCAGTTCGTCCAAAATTGCAGTGGCTTTTTCCAGGGTAGGACCGTCATAATTTGAAAGACCTACATACAAGGCTTTTCCGCTTTTTACAATCTGGTCTAAAGCAAGCATAGTTTCTTCAAGTGGAGTATCTGGATCCATTCTGTGGTGATAGAAAATATCAACATAATCTAAACCCATTCTTTCAAGACTCTGATTAAGAGAAGAAATTAAATATTTGCGACTTCCACCATCTCCATAAGGACCATTCCACATCCAGTAGCCGGCCTTTGTAGAAATAATCATTTCATCACGGTAAGGCTTAAAGTGTTCCTTAAAAATGCGGCCGAAATTCTTTTCTGCAGCACCTGCGGCAGGTCCGTAATTATTTGCAAGGTCAAAATGTGTAATACCATTATCAAAGGCTGTAAAACACATTTCCTGCATTGTTGAAAACTTGTCATTGTCACCAAAATTGTGCCAGAGACCAAGAGAAACCGCCGGCAATTTAAGTCCAGACTTACCAACACGGTTGTACTTCATTTTCTCATATCTATCATCTTTTGCTGTGTACATAAAAACTCCTGAATATATTTTATGCTTTCAGTATAACCCCTGCTTCAAAAGTTTGATTGTGAAAAACTATAGAATTATTGATTAAAAGTGATTTTGCTGAACTCTGTTATTAAGCTCCCACAGATTTCTGATAAATTTCAAGGATTTCTTCGCCAGAATTCTTGAAGGGAGTTGCAGCAAGCTTTCCTTCGTTTTTGCACATAGCCTGAGCAAATCTTTCTAAATTCCCCTGAGAAAGTTTATACTTTCCTATGAGAGAATCAATCATAGCTTCAAAAGTCTGGAGATCAGGAATTTGTAGGAGTTCTAAAAGCCTATTAACCCGGTCTGGAAGGTGTTTTGCACAAACTTCCAGATAAGCAGCCTGAAAATATCCGCAGGCCTTTCCGTGTGGAACCCCCAAATGATAGGTCAAATCATAACTCATGCCATGAGGGATGCCGGTTCCTGTATGGGCTATAGCCAATCCCGCTATGGTAGAAGCCAGCATAAGTCTGCCGTATTCTTCTTTTGAAAAAGCTCGATCAGAAAGCAGGGCTTCCTTATTTTTTCCCCAGAGAGAAAGTCCGTATTCCGAAAACATTTTATTAAATTCATTTGTCTTACTATTCAGATAGCTTTCTATCAGGTGGGCAAGGGCGTCTACAGCGGTGTTTACAATTAAAGACCTGCTTGCTCCTTCAAGATATTTTCCGTCTACAAGGGCAAGGGCCGGAAAGATTTTATAAGGGATACTCTTTTTTACCCCCAGCTGATGATTTGTGAGCACAGAAACGGCGGTAGCCTCAGAACCTGTTCCACAGGTGGTTGGAACTGCAATTACTGGCAGGCAAGCTAAATCCTTTTTTTGATAAAGTACTTCTTCATTTTCCTTTGGATTTGCTATCAAAAGAGCAATTGCCTTTGCCGCATCCATAGGAGATCCGCCACCAATCCCAATTACAAAATCAGCCTGAAAATCCTTTCCCATTTTAGCAGCCTTAGCCACAGTTTCTACAGAAGGATTTTCTTCTACTTCGCTAAAAATCTGATATTCAATTTGATTTGCTTTAAGGGCTTCAATTACATCAGCCAGAGAACCATTTGCTTTTGCAGAATGAGCGCCGGTTACAATTAATGCCCGCTTTCCAAAGCAGGCAAAATCATTTTTATGAGCTAATACACAATTGTCTTCAACGTAAATATTTGTGGGGATATAAAAATTCATATCCCCATAATAGCAGATTTCCTTTTAGTTGGATATTACCTTAGGCCAGGCTGCATATTCACCACAGATAATTGGAGCCTTAAGTTTTTCTGCAAAAGACATCAGATTTTCAAAAACCGCTTCAAGAATCTTAGGATTTTTTTCTTCATCCCAATAAGGAGTTTCTCCCTTGTTTGAACCGTCCTTGTTTTGCGGCCAGCAGAAACTTTGCGGATCATAGTTATGGAATTCAAAAATCAGGTGATTTTCT
>JAIKYB010000230.1 GCA_024683675.1 Treponema sp. | reverse complement strand
GCGGTGCCCATTCCGCAGGCTTCCTCCAGACGTGTCATCACTTCGCGCTCACTCAGCTCCATAAAATCCCTTTCCTGCAGAATCCCCTCTTCTTCCGCCAGGTTCATCACCTGCCCCAGCAGCTGCAGGGTCAGCTTATTTTCATTCAGCTGCAGAATGTGCCCAATCATACAAAAGTGCTCACAGTAGAGCTCGGCAGTTTCCCTTGTCCTGAAGCCCAGCTCTTCCACGCCGCCCTCTCCCTTCAAGACTATAATGTCCCCGTAACAGCGGCGAATGTCACTCATTGTCCAGCTTCCATCCAGTGCCATTCCCGACGGAAACATGTACTCCAGACGGTCTGCCGAAAGCTGAGGTATCTCGTTATCTGCTATGGGGTAAATATGATAGTCTTCGACTTCTGTAACTGTCAGTCCATCACTGGCAAGCAACTTGCCCAAAGCTTCATCTGCGCGCAGCATAGTGGCCGTAGGGGCTTCCGTTGCTGTCTGCGTAAGGGCATCTCCCTTGCGGAAGTCTGAAACATGGGAAAAAACTGGAGTTGCAACATCGTGGAAAAGGCCCGCAAGGGTCTGAGCTTTGTTATGGGTAAAGTGCCAGATAATAAGTGCAACTCCCTTGCTGTGGTCCAGGCGCGAATAATAAAAGCGGTTCCTGTAAAGGCGGGTCCAGTCGGTTCCGCATAAAAGTCCTACTCCCTTAAGGCGCTGCATAAGTGGAAGTTCAATGTATTTGTCCAGAAAATCAGGGTAATCACTTTTAGGACAGAGGATTTCGTGATATTGGCGGATAATGGTCTCCCGTTCATCAAGTTCCCCATTCAGAAGGCCAGCTTTTTTTGATATGTTGCCAAAGTTTTCCGGGTGTGCTCCAAGCATTGTCTCCCAGTCATATTTTGCGAAAAAATTCATTTTTGGAATGGTCCTTTATTCTTCTTTATAGGGCTTATACCCAGTCGGCGCTGTCTGGGGCAGGTTGTCCCTTAGGAAGGGCTCCCCCAATTTCAGGATTTTCATCTTCTTTAATGCGCACATCCAGCTGATTAAATGGAATTGTAATTCCCGCTTCATCAAGGACGGTCTTAATTGCAATGTAAAGATCGTTCTTTGTCTGAAGGAAATCAGCAGGCTTAAACCAGGCTGCCAGTGTCATATTAATTCCACTGTCTGCAAATCCGTCAAACCAGGCTGCAGGGGCCGGGTCTGCAACTACTGTAGGGCAAAGGGCAGGTGCCTTTTTCAGAGCCTCAATTGCAGTTTTCATATCAGTTGAATAATCTACAGAAACTGCAATGGTCATTCTTCTTGTTTTATGATAATTGATATTTGTAAGGTCAGAATTGATAATTGTAGAGTTTGGAATTCTAACCATGTGATTGTCGAAGGTGTTGATATGAACCGAAAGCAGATTGATTTCATCAACTACACCTGTAATTCCATCTACTGTGACGGTGTCTCCAACCTTTATAGAACCTTCTGTCAAAACAAAGAGTCCGCTAATCAGATTACTTACAGAGGTTTGTGCCGCAAAACCGATTGCAACTCCGGCAATTCCGGCAGCTCCCAAAAGGGCAGAAAGCTTAATTCCAAGCAGGCTCAAAACTTCAAGTACAACCAGAACATAGAATATATATTTTATAAAATGGCTGAGCATCTGTTTTTTGTGGGTATCCATTTTTTTGGATTTGGATTTTTTTATCGCTCTGATAATCAGGCGGTATACAATCCACATAATAAAGATTAATAAAAGTCCACCAATCAGCTTAAAAAGGTTTTCCCAGGTCAAAAGTCCGTGAACCCAATCTATAAAATCTGATGTTTTTGTCATGAACTCTTCTCCTGCAGTCTGTGCAGCTTCTGTTGCTTCTGTAACTTCTTCCATAAATAACCTCGCTAATTGTGTTTACAGATATCTTTGATTATACATTCTTCGCATTTGGGATTTCTAGCCGTGCATACATAACGTCCGTGTAATAAAATCCAGTGATGAGCATTGTGTAAAAATTCCTTTGGGATTCTTTCCAGCAGGCTTTTTTCTACACTTTCCGGACTATTTCCTTCTGCAAGTCCTATCTTGGGGCTTACTCTTAACAGGTGGGTGTCAACCGGCATTGTTGGCTGGTGAAAAATTACGTTTAAAACCACATTTGCGGTTTTTCGGCCCACTCCGGGAAGTGTCATCAGCTTGTCCCGGTCTTCTGGAACCTGACCATTAAAATCATCAAGCAGTTTTTGGCTTAGTCCTATTACGTGCTTTGCCTTATTTTTATATAAACCGATTGTTTTGATATAGGAAATTAAACCTTCCTCTCCCAGAGCCAGCATTTTTTCAGGTGTATCGGCAATCTTAAAAAGGGGGCCTGTGGCCTTATTTACCCCTTTGTCGGTTGCCTGGGCAGAAAGCACTACGGCAACCAGCAGGGTAAAGGGGTTTACATATTCCAGCTCCGAAGCAGGCTCCGGATTTTCTGCCTGCCATCGGGTGAAAACCTCTGTCATTTCCTCTGGAGAGAGTAAAGTCATTATTTTACAGCCTTTTTAAGCTCTTCAACCTTGTCTGTATTTTCCCAAGGGAAGCCCTGGCGTCCAAAGTGCCCGTAGCTTGCTGTTTTACGGTAAATTGGCTGCTTGAGCTTAAGAGTTTTTGCAATTCCAGCTGGTGTGCAGTCAAACACCTTCTTTACAGCTTCTTCAATCTTGCTAACTTCAACTTTTTCGGTGCCAAATGTTTCAATCATAATTGAAACTGGGAATGGCACTCCAATAGCATA
>JAIKYB010000180.1 GCA_024683675.1 Treponema sp. | reverse complement strand
CAGGCTCCTCTACGGCAGGGGCATCCTCGGAAGTAGGGACCTCCTCCGCAACAGGCTCGTCTACCGAAGGCGCGTCTTCCTCAGCAGTCTCCTCTCCCACAGGGGCTTCTTCTACAGTCTCCCCCTCAGCTTCTTCTGAAGCTTCTCTGATTGCTTCTGCAGTTGCAAGAAGCCCAGGTCCTGCTGTGCGTAAAATTACAACTCCTGTTGCGGCCAGCTCTGGCGGCTCTTCGTTTTCTTCAAGGCTTTTATCGTCTTCTACAAGAGCTTCTGTATTTTCTCTTTCTACCAGAGTGATAGAAACATTACTTTGGTTTCCGGTTTCGGTATCCTTTATTTTTGCAATCAGCTGATTATTTTCATCAAGAGAGGCTGTAAAGGAAATATCAGGTTCTCCACTTGGATGTGCTATAAGATTTTCAATTTGAAGGGACTCAATGTATTCAGCATCTTTTATTCTTGAAGTTTCTGAACGATATAAATCAACAACAACCTTTGTCTGATTGTTATGAACAGTTGTGAGTTCAAGTGCCTTGTAGGCCTGAGTATTTTCTTCTAAAACTGGATAAAAAGATCCGTCTGCTAATTTAATACCTATAGTTTTCATCATATATATTGTAAATCATTCAGTCCATTCTATCAATAATTAACAAATAACAGAGAAAATATTTTACTTATTAAAAAAAAGCGAGTATATTTAATAATGCTGGCTCACGAAATACGTGAATATATTTTTTTATAAGAGGAATAATATGGAATTAAAAGGCTCTAGAACAGAAAAGAACCTCCAGACAGCTTTTGCTGGAGAATCACAGGCTCGTAACAAATATACTTATTTTGCAAGTGTCGCAAAAAAAGAAGGATATGAGCAGATCGCTGCTCTTTTCTTGGAAACTGCAGAAAATGAAAAAGAACATGCAAAGCTCTGGTTTAAGCATCTTGGCGGAATTGGAAATACTGCAGAAAATCTTAAGGCTGCTGCTGAAGGTGAAAACTACGAGTGGACAGATATGTATGCAGAATTTGCAAAGGTAGCTCGTGAAGAAGGCTTTGAAGCTATTGCTAAACAGTTCGAAGGCGTTGCTGCTATTGAAAAGCATCATGAAGAACGCTATCGCAAGCTTTTGAAGAATGTAGAAGATAAGCTTGTATTCTCTAGTGAAGGAGATGCAATCTGGCAGTGTCGTAACTGCGGTCACATTGTAATTGGAAAAGAAGCTCCTAAGGTTTGTCCTGTTTGCTTCCATCCACAGGCTTACTTCCAGGTAGAAGCAACTAATTACTAATTAGCTGACAAAATAAAAAAGGGGCGGTTCCCACTTTGAAGTTCACTTCAAAGTGGGGGCCGCCCTTTTGTTTTTAACGCTTATATTTAAGCTTAGAATTCGTAGCTGTATTCAGACATAGCAATCAGTTCGTTTACAATTGTTCCAAACTTTTCTGCTACATTGTATTCTGAAACGCGGGCAACATTTCCATCAGCATCATATTTAATAAGCAGACGATTTGTTACCTGTTTTGTGCTGTCATAAGTTGTAATTTCACCAAGAAGATTTTCTGCACCATAGCGGAATACCTTTTCTGTTTCTGCACCGGCAAACTTATCAAAAATTGTGATTGTATCAATAGCACCGGCATCATTATAGGTGTAAGTTTCCTGGTTGCTAAGGCTTCCGTCTGCTGAATATTCAGAAACTACTTCAAGAATTCCTGCAGCGTTATACTTATAAATTGTCTTCCACAACAAAGCACCTTCACTATCGTAGATTGTTTCATCTACAAGGTTTCCTCTGTCATAGATATAAATAGTTTTTGATTTAAGTTCGCTCTTAGAATCATATTCAGAAACTTCTGATTTAAGGCCTTCTGAATTGTAAACATAAGTGTTCTTCCAGATAGTTTCCGAATCACTGTTTACATAAGCCTGTTCACGGAGCTTTCCATTTTCATCATAAACGGAAGAAATCTGATTCTGAACTACATCCTTTGGAGTCATTTCTGTAGATTCAATTTCATTTCCATTTTCAAATGAATGTTTAATTTTAAGACTTGGTGTTCTGAAATAGTTTCCGAATTTTGAAGCAATCGAATATTCAGTTTTAGTATAAGTCCTTACTGTGTCTTTGAGCGGAACGTAAGTAAAGATATCTGCTGCAAAAGCAGAAAATCCAATCACAGCCGCAAATGCTAAAGAAATAATTTTTTTCATATTCCCCAATCCCCCTGTGGAAATTATTTTTCAATACATTATATTATATCGGAAGATATTCTAAATAGATTAGCCTTTTATTATCTGGAAAGGAGGATTTTTATGACAGACAGACAATGGGAGATTTTTTGTGATTTTAGGGACTCATTTTCCAGAAAGGTTGCAGAGTGGGAAGATAGACTTCCGAATTTGAAGGATTTGCAAAGGGAGGCGGCTTTAGCTCAGGGTACGCCAACTTATTCTTTTGAAACTCCTGTTGTATATAACCGTGCTTTGGACGATTTAAGTCAGGCTGATGATATAAAATTAATTGTGATAGGTGACAATCCGGGGAAGGAAGAACAACTCTTGTGTAATAATCGCTATCTGGTCGGGCAAGCGGGCCGCATTGCGGAAGGCTATTTCAGGAAAAACCCGGAGCTGGGAGTTGATTTCCGAAGCAATGTAATAATCCTGAATAAGACGCCGGTGCATAGTGCTAAGACCTCGCAGCTCCGAGCTATGGTCAAGCTGGGGGGAGAAGAGTTTGCGGCCCTTTTGAAGGAGAGCCAGTGCTGGTGTGCTCAGGCAACGGCTAAGCTGCATTCGGACTTATGTCAGGCGGCTTCGGATAAGGGCCTTGCTCCAGAATTGTGGTTGGTTGGTTATTCTGAACTTAAGGCAAAGGGGATATTTGAAGGCTATCGTGATGAACTTAAGGCCTACTATAAGCAGAATGGATTACCTGAAGCCTGGAATCGCGTTTATGTTTTTCAGCATTTTTCTATGAACAGGTTTACCATAGACCTTGCTGACTATACGAAAAAAAATGGCTGTGATGCAGCTCTAAAAGAGCGTATTCACAGCCTTGGACAAGTTCATAAAAACGAAATCTTTATTTAGTTTTCGCTTTTATTTTCCTGATTTTTGTTTGCTTCTGCCTTTTCAGCTTCCTTTTGCAGCATTACTCTACGGTTTGTGTAATGAATAATGCTGAAGAAAAGTACCATGAAAGAGAAGGATTCAAGCAAAAGAGCCATTCCCTTCATTCTTCCAAGGAAGTAAGAAACAATTACAGAAATACAGAGTAAAACCTGTATGAACGCAATCAGATAGAGGGCAGACTTTTTTGTGTAACCCATATTCAATAATTTGTGATGAAGATGAGAACGGTCTCCTGACATAATAGGTTTTCTATCTCTGATTCGTCTCCAGATTGCAGCAATTGTATCAAATACAGCAAAGGAAGTAAGAACAATCATAATAAGGAACTTGTTGTATTCGAAAACATCTCCGGAAGTATAAAGAGGGAGGGTTGCAATCATAAAGCCTAAGAATTGAGAACCATTGTCTCCCATAAAGAGCTTTGCAGGAGGCCAGTTAAAGCAGAGGAAGCCGAAGATGGCACCGGCCAGCATAAAACAAAGGATTGCTTCGTTATTGCCTGAAAGGTAGTAAAGTATACCCATTGTAAGAATTGCTGTGATTGAAAGTGTTCCGCAAAGTCCATCAAGACCGTCAATCAGGTTATATGCGTTTGTAACACCAAGAATCCAGCCAAAGGTAAGAATTATAGCTACTGCTTTTGGAAGCTGCCAGCCGAAAATCTGGGTAAAGTGATAGCCATTGAAGGTTACGATACTTACAGCGACAAGCTGAACAATAAGCTTTACAATGGCAGGAAGGTTTAATAAATCATCTACAATTGCAAATACAAAGATTATACCGGCTGCAATATAAATCGGAATGTGATCAACAGTATTCAGCGTTTTTTTTGTAATCAGGAATAAAAGTGAAGAAATTACAAATGCTATTACGATACCGACGCCGCCAAGCCGAGGAATATCACCGGAATGAATCTTTCTTTCGTCATGATAATCATAAAGCCCCAGTTTCTTGCAAATTCCTATGATAATTGGCATTGAAAGAAGAGACAATCCAATTGATAATCCGATAAATAGAATCATATCCATTCGATTATAGTAGCATAATTTCCAAAAAAATCAACTGTGTAGACTGCTTGTTTCATGTTAGAATCTGTGTTAATATTTAACATTACTATAATAATTGGAGTATGTATGGCAGAAGAATTGGATA
Organism: Treponema sp.; assembly: GCA_024683675.1. Taxonomy (GTDB): domain Bacteria; phylum Spirochaetota; class Spirochaetia; order Treponematales; family Treponemataceae; genus Treponema_D. The sequence continues at coordinate 3,533 of JAIKYB010000180.1, read as the reverse complement.
CTGTAACAGAAAAGGATGATGAGATTTCCCTGTTAGATTTATTTGCTGTTTTGTTACGCAGAAAATGGCTGATTATTGGAATAACATGTGTGGCAATGGTCTTTATCCTTGTTTATTCGATTATATCCCTTAAATTGCCTCCTGAAAAATCTTATCTTCCTAATTCCTATAAGGTTTCTGCAAATATGCTGATTACCGATGCTGATGGAGGGGGTGGTCTTGCTTTGTCAGGTTCTGCAAGTTCTCTGGCTTCCCTGATGGGGGTAAACCTTGGAGCATCAGGTGGCTCTTCAACAAGTTCCCTTATCCTCTATCTTACAAAATCTAATCCTTTTTATGATGCAATTGCAGTAAATTTTAATCTTTATGAAAAATTTGAATTCGAGAAGTCCCCAATTGCAAATACGAGAACAGCCTTGTCTAAAAAGGTTTCTACAGAATATGACTCTTCCAGCGGAGTTCTTACAGTTTCCTATGAAGATATTGATCCTGAATTTGCAGTTGAAGTTGTAAATTTTGTTGTAGATTGGATTTCTTCAAAGCTTGATGAACTTGGTGTTGATAATAATAAGATTTCTAAGGAAAATCTTGAAAAAAATATTGATACTTCCTGGAATGAAATTTTGAAGCTCACAAAAGAAGTTTCAGATATGCAGGATCGTGTAGCTCAGGGACGGGCCTTATGGACAAAGGAATCAACAATAGAACAGAAGCGTATAGAGCTTGAGCTTTCTGCCCAGCAGGAGGTTTATAAACAACTTCGTTCCCAGCTTGAGCTTTTGAAGGTAAAGATGGCTACAGAAGCTCCTACCTTCCAGATTTTGGAGCGTGCAAGTGTTCCTGATATAAAGTCAGGTCCTAGTCGGGGTAAACTATGTATAATCGTTACCTTTGCAGCTTTCTTTATTTCTGTATTTCTTGCCTTCCTTTTGAATGCTGTTGAAAATATAAGAAAAGACCCAGAGGCTATGGAAAAACTCCATGTCGGAAAAAAAGGAAAAAAATAATGAAAATGACTCTTAAAAAAATTGCTTCTTTATTTGTAATGACAAGTACATTAGCTCTGCTTCCTCTTTTTGCACAGGCGGAAATTTCTAGTAATTTTACCTCGACAGATAATATTAAAAGAGCTCAGATGGCTATGTCTAACAATGAGTATGTAGTTACGGCTGGCGATATCTATTCCCTTGTTTATAACGGGGGTTCTTTTTCAATATCTGTCGACAGTACCTACAGGGTTCGTATTGCAAACCTTGGTATTATAAATGCAAGAGGCCTTACTGTTCAGGAATTTAAAAACAAGGTAGAAGCCCTTATCATCAATAACTATCCAACTGGTGGGGTGCAGTTCTTCCTTTCTAATCCGGCTCAGTTTAGAGTCTATGTAAAGGGAGAGGTAAATGCGGCAGCAACGGTTGAAACCTGGGCTTTAGTACATGTTTCAGAACTTATTGCTCCATTTTATTCTAGTTATTCATCAAAACGTTTTGTTACAATTATTTCAGCTGATGGTGTAGAAAAGCAGTATGATTTATTTAAAGCAAAACGTTATGGAGATTTCATGCAGGATCCTTATTTAAGGCCTGGAGATACAATTATTGTAAATAAATTAGACCGCGAAGTTTCTGTGGCAGGTGCTGTTATGCGACCTGGAACTTATGAACTTATGCCTGGCGAAGAATTGAGGGAGCTTATTTTTGAATATGGAGAGGGTTTTGCTCCTGGGGCTAACAAAGATAGAATTATGCTTTCCCGCTATTTGGGCGGACAGCCTATGTATTCCATTGATTTTATGAAGGAAACTGATTTACATGGCACAACTCCGTTAGCCTGTTATGATAGAGTTTCGGTTTCTTCTATGGGAGAAATTTCTTCTATTTTGTATGTTGAAGGTGCCGTAAGTAAATATTATGACCCCGTATCAAGGAGTTTTGTTGCTTCTGAAGATGATGAGAACAGCTATGACAGTACCTATCCAGGTTATGTAGCAGATGCCCCATCTTCTTCTGCCCGTCAGTCTATAGAATATCAGCAGAATATGACTTTATCACAACTTGTTTATTCACATTCTAAAATGTTTGTTAATTCTGCAGATTTAGCAAATTGTTACCTGACTCGTATTGAAGTTGCTGACGATGGTAAAATTGAAGAAAAAAAGATTCCTGTAAATATAGACATAATAATGCATCCGGTTCCTGGTGAGCCAGCACCGGAAGAAGTTCCATTAAAGCCTAATGACAAACTTACTGTTCCATTTACTAATTACTATGTTACCGTAGTTGGTGGTGTAGGTTCCCCTGGTCGTTATCCTTATCAGCCGGATAAATACTGGTCTTATTATGTGAACCTTGCAATGGGCTTTGATTATGACCAGACTTTATTTAAGGTTGTAAAGATTACAGATAAGGATGGAAATAAACTTTCTAAGAAGGATTTTATTCCTCAGGAAGCTGTAATTTACGCTCAGAGGAATTCTCCTAACAGTGGATGGTTTATACCGCTTCTTTCCACCTTAGTAGCTTTTGTAACTTCAGTTGTAACACTTGCGGCTGCAATTATGACTTTTGGTAAAACAGGCACGAATTAATCAATTTAAGATATATATGCATAAAGAAGGTGGTTATGAAGAAGGTACTTGTTGTCGGAGCGGGTGTATCGGGACTTTCAGCTGCTATTTACGCAGCCAGATCTGGTTTTGATGTAACAATTTTGGAGCAGCATAACACTTTTGGTGGACTTTCAACTGCCTGGAGCAGAAAGGGCTACTTCTTTGAAGGTGGAATGCACTGGCTTACAGGTTCAAATCCGAATCTGCCTTTGAACAAGGTTTGGAAAACTGTTGGTGCCCTTCAGGACAACAATCCTATAGAAAACAGAGACCCTCTTTATACTGTTATAGATGGTGATAAAAGAGTTTGCCTTCACCGCAATGTTGATGACATGAAAAAGGAGCTCTTGTCCTTTGCTCCGGAAGATAAAAAAATGATAAATAAGCTTTATCGTGATGTTAAAGCTTTTTCCCGCTTTTATATGCCGGTTTTTGATGTACGCGGTTGTGCCTGCAAAAGTCCTTCTAAGCAAAATCTTCTTTCTTTTATAAAAATGCTTCCTGCTGTAATGAGAGTGCCTCGTCTTGTAAAGGAAAGCTATGAAGAATATGTTGGCCATTTTAAGAATAAAGACCTGCAGCATCTCTTAAAGGGAGTTATTGGCTATCGTTATAATGCCCTTTCCTTTGTATATACAATAGGTTCTTTTGCCAGTGGTGACTGTGGTTATCCGGAGGGTGGCTCTATCAGAATGGCAAAAAACATGGAAAAGACCTTTGAAGAATTGGGTGGAAAAATCCAGTATAGAAGCAAGGTTGAAAAGGTCCTTGTAGAAGACGGTATTACAAAAGGAGTTCAGACTAAAGATGGACTTATTGAAGCAGATGCCGTAATTGTTACCCAGGACACCCGTGTTGCCATAGACAATCTTTTTGAAAAACCTCTGGACTGTGAATGGGCAGAAAGAATGCGTAAGAATGTTGT
>JAIKYB010000179.1 GCA_024683675.1 Treponema sp. | reverse complement strand
TTTACACTGAAGCAGGCATGAATTGCCATCCAGGCCATGTATACCATGTTATTATGGATGATTGCCATGTGCTCGTGCTTGTAGTAATCATTAGGGAACTTCTGGCGAAGTTCAATTACAAGACGGCGGTTAATTTCTTCTACAATCTGATAAATACGTGGAAGAAGTCCCTGGAAAATAGAAATTGGCCATTTTTCCAAAGCTTCAGCAAGGATTGTATGGTTTGTATAAGCAAATGTATGTGTTACAACATCCCAGGCTTCATCCCAACCTACATTATATTCATCCAGAAGAATGCGCATAAGCTCTGGAATTGCAACTACAGGGTGAGTATCATTCAACTGAATTACATGCAAAGAAGCAAACTTAGAAAAGTCTGTTCCGTGGTCTGCAACATAGTGGCGTACTAAATCCTGCAAAGAAGCAGAAGAGAAGAAGTACTGCTGCTTTAAGCGAAGGGCCTTTCCACTAGGACCATTATCATTTGGATAAAGAACACGGCTGATATTTTCAGCAGAATTCTGGCGCTCAACGGCACGGTTATAATCCATATTATTGAAAAGCTGAAGGTCAAAGCCGTTTGGTGAAGAAGCCTGCCAAAGGCGAAGAGTATTTACTGTCTTAGTATCATAACCAATGATTGGCATATCAAAAGGAGTAGCTGTTACTTCCTCTGCATTTTCAAGATAGAAGCGTGGCTGTCCATCTGGAGTTTTTCCATAAGCAATGTTTCCACCAAACTTTACTGTTACAGCAAGGTCTGAACGCTTAATTTCCCAAGGGTCACGGTGTATAAGCCAGTTATCAGGATATTCAACCTGATAGCCATCTTCTACACGCTGTTCGAACATACCATATTCATAACGGATACCATAACCATGTCCTGGATAATCAAGAGTTGCAAGAGAATCAAGGAAGCAGGCAGCAAGGCGGCCAAGACCACCGTTTCCAAGACCTGCATCCGGCTCTTCATCTTCAATCATATCAAAATCAATATTCATGTCCTTAAGAACTTCTTTTACAGCGTCCTTAATTCCAGCATTGATAAGGTTGTTGCTCAAGGCACGTCCCATCAAAAATTCAGCAGAAAGGTAATACAACTGCTTTGTTGGCTTTTTTTCATATTCAGCACGAGTTGCCATCCAGTTTGGCATAATCAATTCAAATGCAGAAGCCGAAACTGCATCAAAAAGGTCATGCTTATTAGCCTGTGAAATGTCCTTTCCATACTGACGGCGCAAACGGGCAGAAAGATTTGCCTTAAATTGTTCTTTGTCGAAATCCATAAAATAAACCTCTTAAAAATAGTTTAATTATTTGCTCATAAGAATTACCGAACAACCAGAAATCAGCACATAACGAAGCTGTTCTGACAGCGGCTCTTCTTTACCACTTTCTAATATATCTTCAGGGGCATCATAAGAAGTGTCCGCAACGCGATACCACTTTTTGTTCCCCGTTAAAGCCGGAAGAGAAATGGTAAGGTCATAAATATCCATATTAGTTGCAATATAGAAATCATTATCAAGACCAAGACCATTCAGGCGGAAGGCAAGGAATTTGCCGGTTTTTTCCCAATCAGGAACCTTTGCATTCACATCATACCATGAAACTTCTGGAATTGCACCTTTCTCGTAGTCATTACGGAAAAAAGCTATTCTCCTGAAAACCGGATGTTCAAGACGCAGTTTTATAAGCTTAGAAGTAAAAGAAACCAGACCGGCATTCTTTTCTGCAAGATTCCAGTTGAACCAGGTAAGTTCATTATCCTGGCAGTAAGCATTATTATTTCCATTCTGAGTTCGGCGCATTTCATCACCACCAAGGAGCATTGGAACTCCCTGAGAAACCATCAGATATAAAAGGAAATTTTTTATCTTCTTGATTCGGACACTTTCTATTTTTGGATTTGTACATTCGCCTTCATAACCGTGATTGTAACTAAGATTATCTTCACTTCCGTCACGATTGCACTCTCCATTTTCTTCATTATGTTTGTAATTATAACTTACCAGATCATTTAAGGTAAAACCATCATGAGCAGTAATAAAATTAATAGAAGCAAGAGGACTTCTTCCATCATGATTATAGCAATCTGAACTTCCACACAGGCGTGTCGCAGCCGCAGCGGTTACCTTTTCATCGCCCCGGAAGAATCGTCTCATATCATCACGGAAACGACCATTCCATTCACTCCAACGGTTTTTTGGTCCGGCAGGGAATCCTCCCAACTGATAAAGTCCCGCACAATCCCAAGGCTCTGCAATAATCTTTGTTTTAGAAAGTATAGGATCTACATTTATTGCATAAGTAATCGGCGGAATTGAAGGAATTGAACCGTTTGAATTTCTAGTTAAGATAGACGCCAGGTCAAAACGGAAGCCGTCTACATGCATTTGGGTAACCCAATATCTAAGGCTATCCAAAATAAATTCGTAAGTAACCGGATGATTACAATTTACGCTGTTTCCACAGCCACTAAAATTCATGTAATATTCAGGGTCGTTCGGAGGCAGAGAATAATAAACATCATTCTGAATACCACGGAATTCAAAGGTATAACCACGCTCATTTCCTTCTGCAGTATGATTATAAACTACATCCAGAATTACCTCTATGCCAGCCTTATGCAGGGCCTTTACCAGTTCCTTAAACTCTCGGACTGGCCCTCCAGGAGAACGGTCTGAAGCATAACTTGTTTTTGGCGCAAAAAATCCTATTGTACTATAACCCCAGTAGTTTACCAGACGCTCACCGGTACGAGGATTTGAATTTCCGTTTTCATTTTCATCAAACTCAAAGAGTGGCAGAAATTCTACTGCGGTAATCCCAAGCTTTTTAAGATATTCAATTTTTTCTGCAAAGCCCTTGTAGGTTCCGGCAATTTCCCTGGCTACCCCTGAAGTTTCAGAAGCAGTAAAGCCCTTAAGATGAGTTTCGTAAATTACACTTTCGCCAAGTGGCCTGTTTAAAGGCCGGTCACCTTCCCAATCAAAGGAATCATCTACTACAACACACTTTGGGAAGTCAGACATATCCTGAATTTCACCACCCTGATTTGCTGTAAAACCTATTTTATGAAGATTATTATAGGAACGGAAAACCGAACCGTTTGTAAATGCTTTTGCGTAAGGGTCAAGAAGATATTTATGGAAGTTAAAACGCAGTCCACGTGGAGGCTCGTAAGGGCCGTCCATCTTATAAAGATAAAGGGCACCGGCAGTAAGACCACATACAAGCACGTGCCATACATCACCGGTTTTATTTACATGAGGGTCTAATTCTATTACTGAAGATGGCTTTTCATCATATTCTGAAGCAAATAAAATAAGCTGAACTCTAGTAGCATCTCTACTATATATAGAAAAATTAACTCCCTCTGGAGTGATAATTGCACCATATCCAAGTGGAGCTCCACTTTGAACTTGTATCTCTGCCATATTCAGGTATTTTATCATAGTTAGTAGGGAAAATCCACTAGAAACATGCTCCATGTGGTGGTATAATTTTGCAGATGAAAACAGCAATTGTTGCAATTATTGGTAGACCTTCAGCAGGAAAATCAACATTCCTGAATACCGCATGTCAGGAGCCGGTTAGTATTGTATCCCCAATTCCTCAGACCACAAGAAACGCAATCAAAGGAATTGTTAATACTTCTTTAGGTCAGCTTGTTTTTATTGACACTCCAGGCTATCACGATTCAGAAAAAAAATTAAACCTGAAATTACGAACTGTCACAGAAAGTCAGCTGGAAGGAATAGATGCTGTACTTTATGTTATTGATTCAACCCGAACAACAGGAGAAGAAGAGCTTCACACCGCAGAACTGATTAAGGGGATGCAGGATAAAACTGTAATTGCCATTAACAAAACTGATTTAGCCGGCAGTCGTCCTCAGGAAATCCGCTCTTTTATTGCAGCAAACCTGCCCAAAGTACCGACAGAACGGATTTTTGAAATGTCAGCAGAAAAGGATATCGGTATAAATGAAGTTTTAAAGGGACTTTACGATATTTCTCCGGAAGGAGATCCTATATATGATGAAGAATTGTACACAGATCAGGATTTACGCTTCCGAGTTTGTGAGGTTATCCGCGGAGAAGCAATAAATCGGCTTGCAGATGAAATACCACATGCAGTTTACGTTGATGTTGCAGATATAGAACACAGAAATGAAGGTAAGAAGCTTTGGATAAGAGCTTTCCTTTGTGTAGAACGTGACAGCCAAAAGGGAATTGTAATTGGCAAGGGAGCCAGCAAAATCAAAGAAATAAGGATGGCAGCCCTTAAAAAATTACAGGAAATATACATTCAGAAAATTGATCTTGACCTGCAGGTTAAAGTTGATAAAAATTGGAGACAAAGGGATTATACAATTAACCGGCTGATTCCTTAGTTTACTTCTAACAGCTTTTATAGAGATAGATGGAGAAAATGAATCATATTCAGGACAGCTTAGATTCTCTTACACATATTCTGACCCCAGGACAAATTATCCATATCTCCCTAAAAATGCTGGGCAGCATAAACCGTCATATCATTTTCCATAACATGAGAACAGCTTATCTGGCCTGGAAGCTTGCTCAGACTATAAACGACCCTAGATTTAATATTCGCAATATTGTTCTTCTTTCTCTTTATCATACCTTGGGCTACTTTAGGGAAGACACAATTTTTGGCTATAACCCCCACGATAGTTTTATAGATTTCTTTTCTCAGGACAAGGCTATATCAAGTAAATATGTTTTTTCCTGTTACTACCTGCAGTACATGACCCCCCTTAGGGAAGATGCTACAGCTCTGGAAAATTTTACAGAACCATTCATAGAAGATATGAAGCATTTTCTTTATCAGGAAAGATATAAGTCAATTATCTATCTATGCGCAAGAATAAGTGCCTTCCTTTTTCATCATAATGACGAATATTTACCAGATGATATAAATGAAATTGCACCCGGCTTTTTTGACCCTGAATATGTAAGAGCCTTTAAAGTAGCAAATAAAAATAACCTTCTTGTAAACCAAATAAAAGATGATAAATTCACACAGGAACTTGCTGAATATATAGACACCATCACTTTTGAACGTAAAGAATCAGAAATGATGGAAAAGCTTTTAGTTTACTTTCTTGACTTTAAGAGCACTTATACAGTTAAGCACATTATTAACACTTCCTGCTATGCACTTTCTTTGGGCCACAGAATGAAGCTTTCTCCAAGTCAGCTTTCAGAACTTTTTTGTAGTGCGACCCTTCATGATATAGGAAAAATAGCAACTCCTCAGCGTATTCTGGAATTCCCTGGCAAGCTTAGTCCAGAAGATATGGGAATTATGAAGCATCATGTTAATCATTCTAAAAGGATTCTTGCCGGTCATGCACCGGAAAATATCATAGAAGATGTTTACCGCCATCACGAAAAATTAAATGGAAAAGGCTATCCTCTGCAAATTACCGGAGACAAGCTGACAACCATTCAAAGGATTCTTACAGTTGCAGATATTACAAGTGCCTTAAATGACAGCCGCAGTTATAAAGCAGAATTTTCAACTGAAAAAACCAAGGCAATAATTACACAAATGGTTGATGCAGGAGAATTGGATCCTGAAATTTCAAAAATTGTTCTTGATGATTTTGATGCTATTGTAGAAGAGCAGCAGTATCTGTATAAAACTCTTAGTGTTGACTTCAGCAATGTACTTGGCCGCTACAGTGATTACCTCTTTAGCGATACGGAATCTATGGTAGATTCATTGCTGAACCAGGCTGATAATGATGATTCTGTAGAAGACCTGGACGACCTGGGTGAACTTGAAGAGCTTTAATTCTTATTGTTAAAACCTCCCCTTTTCATTATATTATCTATTATATGACAATAACTTACAAAACGAAGGGCACCTGTTCCCGCTCCATCACCTTTACAAAAAATGATGATGGAACAATTACAAACATAAGCTTTGAAGGCGGCTGCGACGGTAACCTTAAGGCAATTTCTAAGCTCTGTGACGGAATGACCGCAGAGGAAATTGCGGCAAAGCTCAAGGGCAACACCTGCGGCTTTAAGAACACAAGCTGCGCCGACCAATTGGCAAAAGCTGTTACACAGTAAAAAATCATAAATAATGGTGGTTTCGACAGGCTCAACCACCGTACTTGGAGTAAATATATGGCACTTGAATGTGGTATCGTCGGACTTCCAAACGTTGGAAAGTCTACTATTTTTTCGGCTTTGACTGCGGCTCCTGCTGCGGCAGAGAATTTTCCTTTCTGTACAATCGATCCTAACATCGGAATTGTTGATTTGCCAGATGAACGACTGGACTTTCTTGCAAGCATCCACAACCCAAAAAAGAAGACACCTGCAAGCGTAAAGTTTGTTGATATTGCAGGTCTTATTAAGGGAGCAAGTAACGGTGAAGGTCTTGGAAACAAGTTCCTTGCAAACATCCGTGAGTGTTCGGTAATTGCTCACGTTGTACGCTGCTTTGACAATCCTGATATTATGCACGTTCGCGACAATGCAAACGAAGCTGCACCAATTGACCCTGAAACTGATATTCTTACTATTAACTGGGAGCTCTGCCAGGCTGACTTGAATACTATTGAAGCCCGGCAGGACAAGGTTACCCGCGCCGTTCGTTCTCTTGGAAAAGAAGAAGAAAAAAAGTACGCCCCATGGACCAGTGCCGTTGCAAAAATTAAGCCCCTTCTTCAGGACGGAAAATGTGCCCGCACCGCAGACCTCACAGACGACGAGCGTGCTGCCCTTTATGATATGTTCCTTCTTACAATGAAGCCTACTATTTATGTAGCAAATGTTGATGAAGATTCTATTGAAGCACAGACAAACAAATATGTTGAAGTAGTTCGCAAGTATGCTGATGAAGAAAAATCTGAAGTAGTTGTAATCTGCGGAAAGTTTGAAGCTGACCTTGCAGAAATTACAGATCCTGCAGACCGCAAGGACTTTATGGACAGCGTTGGTCTTAAAGAAAGCGGACTTGCAACTCTGGCACGCAAAACTTATCACCTTATGGGACTTCGCACCTTCTTTACAGGTGGACCTGATGAGTGCCGTGCCTGGACAATTCACGCAGGCGATAAGGCTCCTCGCGCAGCCGGTGTAATCCACACAGACTTTGAAAAGGGCTTTATCAAGGCAGAAGCTTATACTATTGACGATTTACGCCAGTACAAGGATGAAGCTGCTATTAAGGCTGCCGGCAAGTACCGCCAGGAAGGTAAAGAGTACGTTGTTCAGGA
>JAIKYB010000169.1 GCA_024683675.1 Treponema sp. | reverse complement strand
AGTAAAGACCACCACTACCAATAAGTTCGCCTGTTTCTTTCAAAACAAAACCGTAATCTATTTTGCCTGCATCTTCATACAAACCTTCAAGCCATTCCCGTCCATCCTCAGGACTTTTGTACAAGGGATAAATCATGTATTTATTTACACGAGCATCACCTGTCCATTTGAAAATGGCTTCCAGGTCATTGAGCAAAAGCGGACGAAGTATGAGACGTTCTGTTTCTAATTTTGGTAATTCAATTTTTGCCATTTTTTAAATGTCCAGATTTGCGTAACTGGAATTATCTTCGATGAAGCGGCGTCGAGGCTCAACCTCTTCACCCATACATACGCTGAAAATTTTATCTGCAGCCATTGCATCTGGAATTGTTACTACACGCATCTTTCTGTGAGCTGGATCCATTGTTGTTTCCCAAAGCTGTTTTCCGTCCATTTCACCAAGACCCTTATAGCGCTGAACATCAGCTTTATCTCTCTGCTCACCAAGAGCTTCAAGGGCAGCATCTCTTTCTGCATCACTGTAACAATAAACAGGTTCTTTTTTTCCAAGCTGAACCTTAAAGAGTGGAGGCATAGCAAGATAAACATATCCATTTTCGATCAACTTAGGCATGTAGCGGAAGAAGAAAGTAAGCAGCAAAGTACGGATATGAGAACCATCGACATCGGCATCGGCCATGATAATAATTTTATGATAACGGAGTTTGTCGATATTAAAGTCTTTTCCGATTCCTGCTCCAAGAGAAGCAATTACTGGTTCAAGCTTATCGTTGTTAATTACCTTTTCAGGACGAACTTTTTCAACGTTGAGCATCTTTCCCCAAAGAGGAAGAATAGCCTGAGTTTTAGGATCCCTACCCTTCTTTGCAGAACCACCCGCAGAATCTCCCTCGACTATGTATACTTCACAAAGTTCAGGATTTTTCATAGAACAATCAGACAATTTTTCTGGAAGACCAAAACCATCGCTCATTGTCTTTTTACGCATATTGTCTTTTGCCTTGCGGGCTGCAATACGAGCTTTAGCTTCATCAATTGCTTTTTTAAGAATAGCTTCAAGTGTTGCAGGATTCTGTTCAAAATAGATTGTAAGCTTTTCTTTTACAATCTGATCTACAATTGTGCGAACCTCTGTATTACCAAGTTTTTCCTTTGTCTGACCTTCAAACTCAGGTTCAGGAACCTTCATGGAAATTACAGCTGTAAGTCCAGAACTCAAATCTTCGTAAGTAAGCTTTTCATCTTTATCAAGATTCTTCTTGAGTTTTTCATTTGCTTCGAAGAACTTGTTCAAAACAAATCTAACTGCAGAACGGAAGCCTTCGAGGTGAGTACCACCATCACGTGTATTAATATCATTTACGAAGGTATGAACATTTTCTGAATAAGATGAATTGTAGTGCATTGAAATTTCTGTAACTACATCATCACGCTCTTCGTTGATATAAATTGGTTCGGCAGGAACAACTGCTTTTCCTTCATCAAGCTCTTTTACAAACTCGTTGATACCGCCTTCAAATTTAAGAACTTCTTCTTTTGGATTTTCAAGACGTTCATCGCGGAAAATAATTACAACGCCAGAATTCAAAAATGCAAGCTCACGAAGGCGGTCACGAAGAACATCAAAATCATAAGTTGTAGTTTCTGTAAAAATTGTTTTATCTGCCTTCCAGCGGATTGTTGTTCCATGTTCATCTTCAGGAATATCACCAATAACTTCAACTTTTGTTTTTGGAACACCGCGTTCATATTTCTGCTGATAGATATGACCATCACGTTTTACGGTTGCTTCCATCCAGTCTGAAAGTGCGTTTACACATGATACACCAACACCATGCAAACCGCCGGAAACCTTATAGGAACCCTTGTCAAATTTACCACCGGCATGAAGGCGGGTAAGTACAAGCTCGAGGGCAGAAATTTTTTCGGTAGGGTGGATATCAACTGGAATACCGCGTCCGTTATCTACAACGCGTACAATGTCATCGCGTTCAAGTGCAACTGTAATTGTATCACAGAAGCCTGCCATTGCTTCATCGATTGAGTTATCTACTGTTTCATAAACAAGGTGATGAAGTCCACGTGGA
>JAIKYB010000165.1 GCA_024683675.1 Treponema sp. | reverse complement strand
TTACATCTCCATTAATATCAAAAGGAGAAAGAAGTGTCGCTGTAAATTCAGGGTCAGAATCTGCTCCGCCAAGTGGAGAATCGTCAACAATCTGAGGCATCTGTTCATAAATCTTATCAAGACGCTTTACAGAAGCTTTAGCCTGAGAAAATCCATTTGCAAGCCAGCCCAGCATTTCCATTGGCCAGACAATACCACCGGCATACTGCAGGAAAGCCATCAGCTCTCCAATTGTGATTTTTTCTCCTCCTGCAAGAGGATTTCCCTTCATCACAAAAATACCACCAACCAAAAGAGTCACCACAGTAAGACTTCTGGTAATTATCTGGATAATCGGATTGTATTTTACAAAAACCCGGCTTAAATCTATGTTTAGTTCATAGTATTTCTGATTATGCTTATGAAACTTGTTGATTTCAAAGCCTTCTCGGGCAAAAGCCTTTACTGTGCGAACTCCGGCAAGATTTTCGGCTGCGGTATTGTTCATTTCAGAATTTTCCTGAGCAACTGCTCCAAAAAGTGAATCAAGCTTGCCTTCCATCAAATATGCAACGACAGCTGCTCCAATCATTCCTAGAGTTGGAATAATCGCCAGCCACACGTTCATATTAAACATAAAGTAAAGTACGCTTACTACACGGACAAAAACTTCTGCCATAAGGATTCCCATAAAGGCAGCAATATTCCAGATGCTGTCTACGTCATCCTTTACACGGCTCATCAGTTCTCCGGAATTTATTCCATCAAAAAAGTTTGCAGATAAACTCTGAATCTTCTGAAAAAGATTTATTCGGATTTCAGATGCGATACGGCTTCCTGACCAGTCGCATAGAAATTCCTTTGTATATTGAAAGATACAGCGTCCTACTCCAATTCCAAGAATTCCAAGTAAGAGAGGTGTGAGTAAATCCATATTATGAGCCACAAGTACGTCATCCGTAATGTGCTGTACTATTTTTGGCGCAATCATATCAAGCATTGTGCCAGCTACCATCGCAATTGTCGCGATGAGATACAAAAACCAATACTTCCTGAAGTATTTGGATAAATTCAATTTGTTCATACTCTTTATTATTTTCCAGTAAAAAATCGGCTGTGCGAGGGATTAGCCGAAACCAAACGCAAGGATTATGAATGTTTGTAGGCGAGGAATTAAATCATTCTATAATTGCATTCTAGTTATTAGATTTTTATTGGTCAAGGGGATTTCCTTTTATAACTATTTTTTAAGAGGGCCTGGTGGGGTGTCTGTGCACAGGGGGGGCGCAGGGGGCCTGTGCGCAGGTGGCCTGTGCCCGGTGCCTGTTCCCCCATCACTCCTACTTTACATAAACCGTTTTTACCGGAGCACAAAGTCGGGCGCTGTGTGTGGCAGCGTCTGCGGCAACCGAAGTGGCCTCTTGTGCCAAAGTGGCCTCTTGTGCCAAAGTGGCGTCTGTAGTGGCCGCCTCAAACTTTATGCGAAGATGTGCCTTTTCCTCATCACAGGCTGGAGTAAGCTGGGCCGGGATAGCAAAACGCTGACTGTACTTTTCGGCAGAGCCCTGATAATCCAGTGTAATTTCTGCAACTTTTATGTAAGGGGCACTTTGGTCAGCCGGAGCGGCACTTATAGAAAGACTTTTTCCATTATCAGCTTTTAGGAAAGTACAGACAAGGAAATTTTCTTTTCCGGGCTTTACGCCAAACTCGTAAGAAAAATAACCTCCGGCCTTTGCATAGCGGAAAAGCTCGTGAGGATCGGCAAGAGAATCTTTTTCCTGCAAATGAGGATATGTGCTTTCGTTACCTTCGGTCTGGGCCCCGTAACCAACACCAATTCCTTCTATAAACACTTCACTGTTATCTACCTGATAGGCATTTTGAAGTTCCACCTGCTTTGCTTCATCAGAATCTACAAAAACCCAGTAGATTCCATAGCGCTGATTACCCTTCAGCCTGTTATAGACAGAAAAAATAAAGTCGCCGGGGAAGTCTGTTCCGGTCAGGCGGAAACGTGGTTCTGAGCCAAGCTTTTCAAAGCGGGCAGCTGAAGAGTTAGATGAATTACCAAGTGGATTAGCGGCAAAATCTGCAATAGAAGTGCCTTGCAACTGGATAATTTCACCTGGAAGAAGCTGCAGATTGTTTGTTCCGCCATAATTACCAGTAAGAGGCATTTCTATTCCGCCTACAATTTTGTTTCCACTTACATCGCATTGGGCACCAACCTGGCCTAAAGTCATATGAGAATCTGAACCAAGCTCTGCTGCCAGGACAAGTGGTCCGTATTTAAAGCCGAAGGTTTTACCGGCACTGTCCTGAAGTCCAAAGGCACGAATTGTCATTGGAAGTTCAAGAGAAAGCTTGTCGCCCTTATTCCAGTGACGGGTAATGAAAAGGTAGCCGTCCTTTATTTGAGAACTGGTAGCCGGGGCAGTGGCAGCGGGAATGCCGTTTACAAGACAGGTCTGCTCTGCAGAAAGCCAGTCTGGCAGGCGGAAGGCAAGGGTGGAAGTGGCAGACTCAGCGGAAGAGCCCACCAGCTCGACAGTAAACTCTGCGCTGCTTCCAGTGGCACTGGAAATATCACTTTTCTGAGTAAGCTTCAGGTTCAGTTCCGGACATACAACTGTAGAACTTATGTACATATTTACATAAAGAGTATCCTCATCATAAAAATAAAAGGAATCTCCAAGCTTGGTAAAGTTTTCAAGTCCTGTTCCAGTACAACACCAGAAGTAATTCTTATCAACATCAGGATTACAATAGGTCTTAAAACAGCCGCTAGCCATTGGCTGAAAATAAGTAGTCATGGCATTTTCAGCATTTACAGAGGCCATAATTGCATTCAGGAAAGTGTTTTCATAATAATCAGAATATTTGCGATCTCCTGTCATCATAAAAAGCATGCGGGAAAGCTTTAGCATATTGTAGGTATTACAGGTTTCACAGTTTGTGTTGCTTCGTTCGGCATCCAGAATATCAGGAAGGCCAAAATGTTCGCATTCACTGTTTCCACCAGTTATATAAGTATGATGATTTACAACTTCATCAAAGAAATTGCGGCAGTAGTCCAGGTAGATTTGCGCTTCTTTCTGAGTTTCCTGAGACTCCTGGGCCCCTTGGGCAAGAAGGAGCATAGAACGGTTAGCGGCACCTACAAATTTAGGAATAGTAGTATTTGCATGACGATTTACAATTGCCTGTGGATGAGAAAAAAGCCATTCTTCATCGAAGGCATGGGCGGCATCCCAAAAGTGGCCGGCATCTTTGTAGTTCATACCCTTTGCGCAGCGATAAAGCTCGTAAAGACAGTCGTTCATGCCGCCAAATTCCACGCGGATAACATTTTCGCGTACTTCCGGCTTCCAGGAAGAAGTTCTGCGATAAATCCATTCTCCAAGTTTTTCTGCTATTTCAAGTGACTGAAGCCCTGTGTCAGCATTAGGATTTGTAAGATTTTTATAAACCTCTACAAGGCCTGCAAGAATTTTGTGCATTGTATACCAAGGAACCCAGGTGTCGTTATATTCACCGCGCTCAAGCTTATCAAATTGAAGCTCCGGCTGATTTGGGTCTGCAAGAGTTGCTCCAAAAATAAAACCACTTCCCAAGGCTGACTGACATTCTCCAAGACTTTTGATGATATATGAAAGACGTTCAATCAGACTAAGTCCGTCGGCTCCCTTACATTCACCATAACCACGGGCTATAGCCTGAGCGGCAGCTGTAAGATAATGGCCCATAGTATGTCCGCCAATACGGCTGTTTTCCCAACCGCTATAAGAAATTGTCGCCTTTTTATTTGGCAGGCCCGCTGTAGTTCTAAAATTAAAAAGCAGCTTATCCGGATTAAAGGTGTTCAAAAAATTCACCATTTTCTGACTGATATCAGTGTAGTAATTATCCAGAAGTGTAATTTCGGTTGGTGTAAATTCCTTAAGGGGGTTAGTTAAACGTTTCATATAGACCTCTGAAAAGAATATTACCTTGATGATTGGGATTTGTAAAGATTGGCCTATGGGGGGCGTTACGGGGGCCAAGCAGCTTTGCTGATTACCCCCGTAGAGAGGGTAGCGGAAGCCACCGCAAGGAGTGAGCCGCAGGCGAGCGACCGAGGAGGCTGGAGCGCAGGGGGAGACTTCCCCCTCCTCTACACATCGAAACTACCTGTTTATTTTTACCCAATTCCAAAGTTCAGGGTCTTCCATGCCTATTCGCCAGAAACCCATTTTTTGAATTCCCATTTCCTGATAAGCACGGCCAATGGCTAAAACAGAAGAAATATCATTAAAATAACCGGTGACTTCAACCTGGGCGGTATATTTAAAGGTGGGGATTTCATCTTCATATTCAACTTCTTCCACGCCATGCTCGGTCATAATTCTATTTGCCCCGCTAAAATACCAGGCCCCGGCTGTAGTTTCACTAGCCCAGGTACGGCCATAAAGAGGAAGCCCCATAATCAGCTTGCGTTCAGGAATAGTTTTCTTTGCATATTCTGCAACCTTCTTACACCATTCCACATTTGCAATCGCTCCTGGCTTACTTCCTGACCAGTGCTCGTCATAGGCCATAACAAAAACTCTGTCACAATAGCGGGCAATTTCTTCATAAGGATAGACATCTTCACTCAGCAGACGGAAACGGGCAGGAACGCAAACAGAAAACCACTTATTTTTTCCCAGCATATAGCGCAGGTCGCCCAGAAATGTTATGAAGTTCTTTCGGTCCCGCACTGGAACCAGCTCAAAGTCAATCTGAACTCCATCATAAGGAGCTGCGGCTTTTACAATATCCTTTAAAAGCTGATTACGAAGATTATAGTCAGGTTCCAAAATAAAATGAGTCAGAGAACGGCTATCACAAACCACCACCAAATGACAGCGGGAATGGCCAGTTTTTAGTTTAGAACGGGCAGGAACATTTACAAGACTTCCGTAGGTGCCAATTTCTGCCCCGAAATAACAAACATCAGTTAAAGGGATTTCTGAAGAATATTCATCTTCGCGGCCAGCCATTACATAGCCCCAGTTTTCTCTTAATGGAAGAGGACGACCACTTGGCTTTTTTAACTTATACTTTGGTTCAAGAGCCTTTGTCTCTTCTACATCTTTTGCACTAAGGGCGTATTCAACATCTTCAGCGGGAACATCTATATCTTCTTTTCCTCTTGCAAAAAGAGGATTTATTATTAGCACTAATAATATTGGGAAAATTATATGGAAGAAAAATCCTTTTTTCATCATGCTTTGAGTATCGGTAAAAAATGACTAGCGGTTTATGAAAAGCCCTATTACTTTATGATGATTTTATACATAGGATTTTCCCCTGGATGCAGCTCCAGAATATGTTTTTCGCAGGGCAAAACCTCTGAAGGATCATGGGTAACGTGAAGAACTGTTGTACTTCCGCTTTCACAAATCAAGCTGATTAACTTGAGGATTTTTTCACGGTAACTTTCATCCAGACCATGGCAGGGCTCATCCAAAATCAGGATTTTCGGTGATTTTACGGCTGAACGCAAAATTAGGATTGCCCTCTGCTCACCGTAGCTTAAAGTTCCGAAACTTTCGTTTTCACGGCCAGAGAAACCAGCGAGAGTAAGCCATTTGTTGGCGGCGGCGCATTCTACATCAGTTCCCGCTCCATACAAGCCTATTGAATCGCGGAAACCGCTGATAATTACATCTCTAAGGCTGGTTCCACCCAACATTCTATATTCAACATGTAGTCGGTAGGAAACAATCCCAAGCTTTTTCTTTATATCCCAAATGGACTCACCACTTCCGCGTCTATTACCAAAAATGCGGACATCGTTAGAGAAAACCTGCATATTATCGCCGGTAATCAGCTCCAGGAAAGTAGTTTTTCCGCTTCCGTTGGGCCCCCTGACAAGCCAGTGTTCCCCTTCCTTCAAAGTCCAGTCCAGGCCGTCCAGCACGTACTTGCCATCCCAGCCGACCTTTACCTGGTGCATTTCAACAAGCACTTGCCCCTGGTGGCCGCCTTCCTTTGCTGACAAAAGTCCAGCCGCATCCACGGCGCCTGCGAAATTCTCTTCAAAGGCCTGCTTTTCTGCGGCAGAAAAAGCCCCTTCCTCGCTTGCCTTACGCTTTGCCATAAGTGCCTCGTATTCAGCACGGGGACCACAGAAAGAAATTTTCTTTTCGCTAAATTCAAGTACATGCGTAATGGCATCTGGAATTTCGTGCCAGCGTTCCATTCCCAAAATTACAGCCGGCGAATTTTTTGACACAATATTATTAAAGAAATCAAACAGGATTGTGCGGCTTTGAATATCCAGACCCGCAAAAGGATCCGACAGAATAAGAAGTTTTTTTCCGGAAATAAGGGCACGGGCTAAAAGTGTGCGGCGGATTTCGCCTGTAGACATATATTTTAAGCCCCGGTCCAGGATTTTTTCTATTCCACAAAGCTTTACCGCCGGCTCATTTTCCAAAAATCTGGCTTCCTCTTCAATTTCAGGAGGAAGAAGCTGTCCTTTTTTTAGCTTAGGATATTTTGACTGCAAAATAAAAAAACGTCCGGTGCGACCAATATCTACCCCACCTTCTACATATTCGCTTTCGTCGTTTTCGCGCTCTTCCTGAATAAGGCGGGCAGCACGCTCCAAGGAAACAAGCTCTACATCTGAAGCAGGGCAAGTAGAAAGCTGACTTTCGCCATTTTCAACAAGCTTAAGTTCGCCGGCAAGGGCCTTTAAAAAATCAGCTTTTCCACCGCCATTTGGCCCGATAACAAGCCAGGCTTCTCCTTCTTTCATCTGCCAGCTTAGCTCTGGAATTAAAACACTACGACTATTTTCTATACGACAATTCTGGATTTTTATTTGCATGCTGTAAAAATATCACAAAGGTGGGAGAGTTTAAATATAAAAAATGTGCCACCCTCCTCCATGCCACATGCCTCCCCCATCTCTTTAAACAAGTGCCTTCTCCCCTGCATTTTAGTTGAAAAAAGCCCTCTTCCTTCTTATATTTTAGATATGACATTTTTACAAACTTTTACTTCAGCATATTTAATTATGCTTGTTATTGCTTTACTTGTATCATCCGTAGGATTTATAAAGTTTGTATATTTTATTTCCCTCGGATATGGTTTTTCGGTTGCGGGAATAGGCATCGCCAGTCTGATTATCTTTCGAGATTCACTTACCCTCCCAACAATTATTTTATGCTCGCTCCTGATTCTTTACGGCTGCAGATTAGGTTTCTTCCTTTTGTTCCGGGAAATAAAGAGTGCGGCCTACAGGGCAACTCTGGAAGGTCAAACAAAAGACGGAAAACAAATGAAGTTTGTGGCTAAACTTTTTATCTGGATTCCCTGTGCCTTCCTTTACCTTTTTCAGGCTTCTCCAATCTTCTTCCGCCTGCAGAATAAAGCACCTGCAACAATAAGCACCTATGTGGGAATTGGAATTCTTATTTTAGGTATTGTGATTGAATCTCTTGCCGACCTGCAAAAATCTGCAGCAAAGAAAAAGAATCCAAAACGCTTTTGTGATAAAGGGCTCTACAAAATTGTTCGCTGCCCTAATTACTTTGGTGAAATTTTAATCTGGACCGGAGTTTTTGTATCTGGCCTTACAGCCCTTTCTGGCCCATGGCAGTGGATAACCTCTATAATCGGCTATGTCTGCATTGTCTGGATTATGTTTGGTGGTGCCCGCCGTCTAGAAATCCGTCAGAATAAAAATTACGGAAATGACCCTGAATATCAGGAATATGTAAAGAAAACCCCTATTATCATTCCTTTAATTCCGTTGTATACTGTGGAGAAATATAAATTTTTAATAGGATGATAAGTTGCTCCTCAGTTGGAGCTGCCCTCATTAACAGGAAGGATTATGATTTTTTCACCGGTAGAAATTCAAGAGACAGTTAATATGTTCATGCGCCAGAAGCTGGATATCCGCTGTATTACAATGGGTATTTCACTTTTGGACTGCGCTGATTCAGACAGCAAGCGCGCCTGCGACAAGATTTACGACAAAATTATGAAAAAGGCCGGAAATCTTGTAAAGGTTGGTCAGGATATTGAAAAGGAGTTCGGTGTACCTATCATCAACAAGCGTATTTCTGTAAC
>JAIKYB010000137.1 GCA_024683675.1 Treponema sp. | reverse complement strand
CTGCGTATTTTCCAGAAGTGTGGATTCCATAAATTTCATTTACACTATAAGGAAGATTTTCCAAACTCTCTCGTGTTACCAGAACATAATAATTGTCTGTATTTTTGATTGCAGATGCAAAATCCTTTGAAGAAATAAAAGAGTTTCCTTCATCAATAAAAATAATAGAATCTTTTAAGAAAGTAAGATTTTGCTGCCAGTCCTGACCTTCCAAAACTGCGCATTTCTTTTTACAGGAAAGATTTATACCACTAGAGTCTCCTTCTAGCTGATGTTCACGAATCAAATCTACAAGGGTTGTTTTTCCACTGGCACTATCGCCTTGAATGACAGTTATATTTCTGCGGATTGTAAATTCGTATTTAACTTTATTATTTTGAACTGAAATCTGATAACTGCCTTTCATACAAAACTCCCGGCTTCTGTAATCAGTTCAAGCATATTATGTACAATTTTGTTTGTATTTTCAATTTTGATTGTAAAATCACCTGTTCCAAAATCCATTAGATGACGAAGATTCACAGTTACATCTTTATTTTGAGCAATTTTTAGAAGCCACTGGGCACAATTATCTCCACAGTTTGAGGCATTAAAGATTTTATCCGAAATATGATTAATAAGAATTAATGTTTTTACTCCACCAGACAGATTTGTTGGCGGAATAATTCCTAGAACAGGACTTTCAATTGCACCATCAGAAAGAACCTTAGATTTATCAATATCGAGAATCATCTGCCTGGTTTCATCTTCTTCCAGCCATTCTGATTCATAGGTATTCTTAAAAAACAAAGATGTATTATAAATTACCTCTTTGCATTCACCAAAAATTACGTGCAACATATTTTAAATATATCACATTTGAAGAATTATACAAGCACAGGCCTGATAACTCTTCAAAATTACTGCTTCACAATCTTATAAGTAAAGCCTGCATATGCAGAATAATCGTCTGCTTCAAAGAGCCAGGCACTTACCTGGTCACGGATTTCGTCACGAACCAGCTGGTGCAAGGTTGATTCCGGCTCAATTGTAATTTCTGCACGAGGGACATTTCCGGCTTCAAGAACACGGAACCTGATTGTTACAGTACGCGAACTGTCTATTGTTGCGGCGGCCTGTTCAGAAAGATTGATTGCCGGAGTTGAAGGCTTAAGCAGTGCTCTGGTAGAACCGTTAGACATTTCCATTACAACAGCACCACTACCACTAGCCTTTGCTTTTACTGAAGTTTCAGAAGTAATTCCGTTTGCAGCACGGCCTATATATTTAGAATCTTTAATTCCACTAAGAGCAGATGAAGTCTGGCTGCTTACTGCTTTATTTTGAGAAGCCCCTGTCGCCTTTGACTGACTTGTAAGAGGCTTTGATTCACTTGCAGCAGCACTTCCGGCAGAGCCTTCAAAGGCTGCTGTATTATTTGAAACCTTATTTGTCTGGGAAGAAGTGCTTTCCACCTCAGTAGCTTCATCTTCAAACATAGACCAGTCGAATTCCTGCTTAGGCTGTTTTTTTGTCTGCTGAGCAAAGGCTTCCATTGGGTCCAGAGCATATTCAATTGGCTCTTCAGGGGCAGCTACCGGAGCCGGAGCGGCCTTTTCTACAGGAGCCGGCTTTGGAGTCTCTTTTTTAGGAGTAGGAGCAGGCTTTGGTTTTGCGGCTGCCTTTTCTACCGCTTTAGGCTTTGCAGCAGGCTTTGGCTTTTCTACCACAGGCTCTGCCTTCGCTTTGGCTGCTGTTACAGGTTCAGGCGCTGGTGCAGGAGGGGTCTCTTTTGCAACAGGCTCCGGCACTGGCTCAGGCACAGCCTCTGCCACAGGGGCTGGAGCACTTGCGGCTGCCGCAGCGGCAGGTGCAGGGTTTGCTTCTGTTTCCTTAACCACCGGTGTACTTGCAAGAACAATCTGAACTTCCTTATATTTTGGCTTTTGTTCAAAAGGCTTTGCAAAAATCATAACAAAAGTAAAAATCAGCCAGAATAAAATAGCCCCAATAATAGCTAAAAATTCGCTGGTATGCTGAGGAGAACTGTCTTGTCCGAATAAAGGGGTTCCTCTATAGTTAATCATTTTATTCCGAAGTTGTCCTTAAATTAATCATACTGTAGCCGCTTTCACGAATTACATCAAAAAGCTTTACTACAGTTCCGTTTGTTACATCACTATCAGCTTCAAGAGATACAGGGAATTCTGTTTTTTTAGTGTCACCTGTATCAAAATTAAGAAGCTCCTGTCCCAGGCTTTCCATGCTCACTTCTTTATCATTAAAGTGAAGAACTCCATTACTTTCTGCAATAATGGTAATTCCCTGAGAAGAGGTTCCTTCAGAAGTATGACTTTGAGGAAGATTGAGTTTTATGCCAGGCAAAATTGAAAAGGTTGTTGATACAAGGAAGAAGATAATCAGCTGAAAAACTACGTCCAGCATAGGAGTCATATCAACATTTGATTTTACCTGGGCTCTTCTAGATTTTAATCTCATTTGCAGCTCCTGATTTTAGCGAACACGGCCTGTAAGACGCAAAAGAACAGAAGTTACATTTGCTTCCATTTCTACAATACGTCGATTTACACGGGAAATAAAAAAGTTATGGAAGATTACAGATGGGATTGAAACACAAAGACCTGCAACTGTTGTTACAAGAGCTTCGGCAATAGCACCGGCAAGCAGGGCCGGGTCTCCCATTGTACCACCGGCACCAAGAACGCCAAAGGCCTTGATATTTCCGGTTACTGTTCCTAAAAGTCCAAGCAGAGTTGAAATATTTGCAATTGTACCAAGAGGAGTAAGCCAGTGCTCCAGATGAGGAACAACAAAATCCATTTCGGCTTCTACAGCCTCACGCAAATCGTTTTCCTGGTAACGGCGGCAGTCTACAGCCTTTTTTATAACCTGAGACATTGGAGTGTCAGCCTGGGCACAGGCAACAGCACAGGCCTCATAATTTCCGGCAGCAAGAGAATCGTTCAAATCTGCCATAAGTTTTGTATCACGTTTTTTGATGCTGTAAAAATAAATACAGCGTTCAATAATAATAAAGCTTGCGATGACTCCACAAAGAATAATTGGAATCATCAATGGTCCACCAGATTTTAATGTTTCTATCATAATATCCTCACTATTTTAGAAGAAGAATTTAAGCATGATTTTTGCTGTTCCACCACGAGCAATGTAGCTTCCGGCATAAATCCTTTCTTCTCCCTTTACTAAATTTATAATATCTTCAACACTTCCTACAATCCGCACCGCAGATGTAATTCGTGCAAAACATTCAAGATTAATTATTGGATAGGTAACTGTATCTGAAATAAAGATTTCTGAATTAAGCTCTGCTCCCCAGGCAGAATCCTGACTCTGGAAATTAATAGCAAGTGTAAGAGTCTGAGGTGTCTGCAAAACAGGCACATAAAGCCAATAAGACTTCCAGCCGGCCTTTAGAGAAAAGATTCTAAAATGATAAGCAAGATTCAAATCAGTTTTAAGAAGCTGGCGGTTTGTCTGAGCATAACCATAAAGTCCGCTTGTAAGACTGGAAGAATCATAGAGAGGTTCCCAAACTCCATTATCAAAGGCAGTTCCCCGGTATTCTATTTCATAACTTCCGGTAAAGGATTCTTTAAGAGGAACTGTTACCCCAAGCTTTCCGTACCAGTCTGAAGTTTCCCCTGGGAAAAAGGAAAGAGCTGAAAAAGTGTATTCCTGTTCAAGCTGATAAATTGAAGCCTGATAGGAATCAAGTCCGCCTTCTGCATAAATTGAAAAGCGTCGGTTAGAAAAATAAACCGGGAAGGAAGCATCAATTCCAAGAGTAAATGGAGCAATTACAGAATCTGTATTGATATAGTTTCCCAGCACCAGTGCTACATCGCCATAAAGCTTTACATATTCATTATTCCAGGAAAAATCAAGCTGGAATTTTCCTCGATTTGAAGCCGAACCTTCAATTTCATTAAACAAATCTGCAGAAAGATCATAAGCAGCTGAAAGAGCAAGATAAAAGCCCTTGTCAGCCCACTTTCCATAAATAGAAGGAGAAAGTCCAAAAAGAGTATTTTTTCTAGCCCATTTTTCTACAGAATCATAAACTGCTGCTGAAATATCAGAATATCTGTTGTAAAAATCCAGAGAGGTATCTGCACCAACTATAAAGTTTTTTGGAAGATTAAAGTTAATTTGGGCATTTCCGGAAATAAGATTCTGATTTACAGAACTGATTCCATCTGTAAGATTCTGCAGTCCGTTCGATTCTGTTGTATAGGCAGAACCAAAGCCCCAGTTATAAGAGTCATGCTTAAAGGTTTTATCCAGAGCTATACTGGTTATTCTGTCACTAAAGCTGTCTGTAAGGGCTGCTCCCGAATAGCCGATTGCAGAATCGTGGGCAAAAGAAAGCTTAAAAGGACTGTTACCCTTCTGGCGGAAAATTGAAAAATCACCAATAAAAAGTGTTGGATAACCACCGCCAATAAGGCCTTCTGCATAAATTGATTTCTCAACTTCAGCAGGTGTAAGGGCTTTTACTTCAGAAGAATCAGGCGCATCCACATCTTCTATCTGGGGCACTGAATCTCCACTTCCCTTTGGAAGTACAAGAACATCAGAAAAATCAGGAAGAGCTTCTTCGTCTGCCTGAACATTGTCTCCGCTGATAACAGTTGTTACATCAGGAAGACTGATATCCTGGGCAAATATAAAGCCATTAGCCGCAAGGGCAAGTATAGGTAAAAATCCAAGTATCTTTTTCATGTAAATCACCTCTTAAGTCTATTTTAAAAGTTCCCCTACCCGCTCTGCATAACGGGTATCCGGATAAAGCTCTTTAAGAAGAGCGGCAGTTTCTTCTGCATCTCCAATATAGCCATCTGCAACAAATGCTTCGGCAGCACTATAAAGAGAAGAGGCAGCCTTTTGAGAATTATCAGTACTTCTATAATACTGAGCAGCTTTAAGATAAAATTTTGCGGCATCTGCAAGTTTCTGCTGCTGTCTGTAATAATCAGCTACAAACTCAGCATTTTCAGCGGCAAATTGAAGTTCAGCAGGTTCAGTCTGCTTATCTATAAGGGAAAGTGCCAGATTAAAGGCATCTTTTTGCAAAGCTGGATCTTCTGCATAGAGTTTTACAAGCTCAGAGCCTGCCTTTCTTCCTGCCTGACTTTTAAGTCCACCAAGCTTTTCAAATTCTGACTGTTTTTTTGCAACACGAGGATCGGCACCCTTTACAATCTTTTCCATTTCTGTAAGCTGCTGACCAATTTCATCGGAGGCGGCCTGGGTCGGGAAGTTTTTTATAAGGGAACGGGCAATTTCAATAGCCTGCTGGTAAGCTTCCTGCTCGTAATAGGCAGCCATAAGATTTTTTGAAGCCCCGTAAGCATAAACACTTTCAGGATATCTTTGGATAAGAGTTTTATTCAAAAGGATTGCCCTGTTTATTTCACCCAAACGGCAGGCACTGTCACCACCAAAGAAAAGGGCAGCTTCTGCAAAGCGGCCATCAGCATACTGGTAGATATAAGCATTAAAGCGATTAAAGGCCAGAGCGTAATTTTCTTTGGAATAATAGATTTCGCCAGGGCGGTACATAGCTTCTTCTGCAAAAGAAGATTTTGGATATTTAGTAAAAACCATTGTATAGTTTTTATCTGCCATTTCTGCATTACCCTGACGTTCATAAATACGGGCAACCCGGAAAAGGGCCTCAACTGCAAAATCATTCTTTTCCAGACTATAAGGATATAATAAGGAAGCGGCCCTTTCATAGTCACCGGCATCTGTAAAAATATCTGCAGCGAAAATAACTGCAAGTCTCTGTGCTTCAGGGCCATCAGAATACTTCATTACATTTTCTGCCTGCAGGCAGGCGTTTTTCATATCCCCGTTCTGCAGGGCACATTTTGCAGCATACTCATAAGACTGTCGCTTGTAAGAGCGCATATCTTCATTTGCTTCAGCAGCGAAACGAACAAAAGAAGCATAAGAATTCTTGAATTCAGAAAGACAGTATTCGCAATAACCCTTATAGAAAAAGGCTAAATTATTAAAGGCCTTGTCCGAAGACATTGCTTTTATATATGAAGTAAAATGACTTTTTGCCAGAGACCAGTTTTTCATATTCAGCTGGCAAAGGCCACACAAATATTCTTTTTGAAGGTCTGTACTGTGAAGAGCCTGAGTATAAGCCTGGCCAAAACGTTTAAGAGAGAAAAGAACCTTTGCATATTCTGCAGAATATTCTGAAGTTAGAGCATTCTTTTTATCCAGCTCTTCAAAGGCATCTGCCGCAGCCTGGGTCTGACCGTCACGGGCAAGTGCAGAAGCATAGAGGATTCCGGAATCAGGCAAAACCTTTTTGTAATCTCCGCGGCGGTAGTAGTAGGCAGATATAATATAATCATCCCGAAGAGAAGGAGAAGAAATCTTTTCGTAAACAGAAGGAAGGTCCTCCCATTTTCCGGCCTGAAGCTTAGCATGAAGAAGAACTGAATTGTAAGAGGAAAGTAAATCTTCAGCTTCTGTAGGATTTGCCAAAAGCACTTCTTCTGCCTTAAGGGCAGCTTCCACAGAAGAATCAGAATCCAGAAGCATTTTTGCCCGATAAATTGTTACCAGAGGAGAAGCATTTTTGTCATTCTGGAAATATGACTCAGCTTTCTTGAAATTCTTATTATTATATTCATCAATTCCAAGGCGAATCCAGAATTCATTTACAAGCTCCGGGTTATCTGCAAAGGTTTCTACAGTTTTAGAAAAAATATCTCCCGGATTTACTCCAATGTTTTTTTCTTCAGAAAGGACATAGGCTTTTTTAAGAGCAATTACTGCAAGAGTTTCGTTACCACATTCAACCACCTGACAGTAGTAGTCATAAGCCTGACGATTTTCGCCTAAAAGCTGATGAGCATCGGCAGCATAAAGCTTAAGGCTGTTATAAAGGAAGCTGTCATAAGAAGCAGAAGACAGCTGATTAAAAAGTGCAATTGTCTTTGCAGGCTTTTTACATTTATTGGCTGTCAGCATATATTTTTGCAGGATTTCTTCATATTCCTTTTTTGAATAGGCTGCTTTATATTGCAGGGCCTGTTCAAAAAGAGGAAGTGCCTGAGTATAATCTTCCAATAAATAATAAATCTTAGCGGAAGTAAAAATTGCAGGATGATAATAATCCATGTGATTATCTGCTAAAGCTACAGTACAGGCTTTATACAAATTCTTTAAGGCCTGATTGTAGTCCTTTTTTCCCATATAAGCCCTGCCCAAAAGATAAAGGCAGTGAGAAAATTCCGCAGAACCTGTATGCATGTGCAAAACAGCATCTTCAAGAGTAAGGACAGCTTCATCATACTGGCCCATATAAATTAAAGCATTACCTTTAATAGCCAGAACCTGCTGAATATAAACGGAATTGGGGAACTTTTCTTCAAGCAAAGAAGCCTTTTCTACTGCGCCCGGATAAAACTGATTTTTAAATGCAATATTAACTTCATTAAAAAGGGCCACATCAGAAGCCGAAGTCATATCTGCATAAAGATTTACAGACCCAAAAGTCAGGACTGCAAGTAAAATTATGTAATAAATTTTTTTCATATCAATCACTCTGTGACATCAGCTTCGATATCACTCTGGGAAGAAACGGTCTGTTGATTTTACTCTTGTAAGATATACAAAATCCTCTGAGTACATCATACAAAAATCATCTAAAGACATTTCTCTTCCGTTAATGAATACACTGCAAGCAAAGCCTCCATCATTTTCAAAATAAGGGAAGAAGGCAGCACAATCATTAAAAGCCATTATTTCAGGTGAAACAGATCTGTCTGAACCTCTGATTGCCCCGAAATAGAAGGTTTCAGGAGCGGTTGAAGCAAGAACGTAAAGTAAAGACTTAAGCACAGGAACTGAATAACCTGAATTTTCAACAAAAGTTACAATATTAGAAACACCCTTATCAGTAATAGAAGATGCGAAAGGATTAAAGGTTACATCTACACCAGACTGATTAAAAAGATAAGTGCTTCCCGTATATACAGAAATCACAGCCGAAGCAAGATTTCGAATCCAGTTGAGGGAAAAGAAAAGGGCATACTTTTGAGAAAGTACCCCCTGAAGGCCGGTATCCTTTACCTCTACAGTTTCTGTAAGAAGAGGGGCCCTGCGCAGCATTCCACCGGCAATTGGAACTACAATTCCATCAGCAATCCACTTAACAAAGCCGGCAGAAGAAAGCATTGTTTTTCCTTCTATGATTTGTGAAGAAGAAAAAGGTTTTCCTGTAGAAATATGAACAAGCTTACCCTCTTCATCATACATGGCATCCTGTACATTTACTATGTTTGGCAGCTTTTCTCTAAGCACGGCTATCATCTGCTTATTGGCATGGTAACCATTGTAATCTGCAAGGATATAGTTCCAGGGCAGCTTGTCTTCTGTAATCTTCATTACATCATCCAGAGAAGCTGTATAGAACTTTTCAAATGGAACTCCGGTTGGAACCCCGCGGGCTGCATAGTTGCCAAATATAACCATATCAGCCAGGGCAATCTTATTTATGTTTCCACTAGGAGTGAACTGAACAAAAACTTCACTGTTTTTCAGAAAGTAATAACGGATTCTAAGGGGCTTTCCTGTTTTTTTATCGCGAACCAGCAGCCAGCTTCCCATTCCATCTCCAGGATATACCTCCTGTTTTTCTATATGGGAACCCTTGTCTGAAACTACCGTGACATTTATTTCGGCAAAGGGAGCAACAAACACATTAAAGGTAGTGTCGTTTTCTTCCATTCGGACCTGATAGTTTACACCATTGTTATTTGTACGTTTTTCAGGCGAATAAGATCTGATTGAATTGAGTGAATCCATAAACCACTTTTCTTTGATTTCACTGCGGATTTCTGCAGAATCTGGAACGCCCAGTCTGTTGTAATCTGCAAAAAGAGAAAATGTCAGAAATGTGGCCGCTAATATTCCGATAAACTTTTTCATAATGGATTCACCCTCCCCTTTATTTTATGACTTCATGCTTTCTGCAGCAGGATCAGTGTCAGTTGCACCTGCAGCAAGACGAACCTCTGCCTTTACAAGACTACCATCCGGCATTCTTACCATTCCGTCCTTTACCTCATCAGGATGCTTGCCAACCGGAGCATTTGAAAGCAGCAGTTTAAGGCGGTTCAACTGATTAACCTCGGAGCTACCCGGGTCGTAGTCAATTGCACTGATATTTGCATTTGGGAAACGACGTCGCAATTCCTTGATCATACCCTTTCCGGTTACATGGTTAGGAAGACAGGCAAAAGGCTGAACGCAGGCAATACTTGGTGCGCCCTCGTGAATCAGTTCTACCATTTCGGCAGTAAGGAACCAGCCTTCACCAGTAATATTTCCAATCTGTACAATATCATCAACACCCTTCATAAGGTCATAAATAGAAGAAGGAGCTTCAAAGCGTCGGCTCTTACGCAAATACTTCTTCATTTTTGAACGGTAAAGCTCTAAGGCCCATACAAGAAGACGGGCATTGCGCTCAGTTTTCTTAGGGAAGGCCAGCTGTTCATGACGGAAAATACCTGTACTAAATGAATAGAAGAAGAAGTCTGCCAAATCCGGCATTACACACTCAGCACCCTCGCGCTCAATTGTTTCTACAATCTGATTATTTGCAGTCGGATGGAACTTTACAAGGATTTCTCCAACAACACCAACTCTAGGCTTTTTAATTGGCTTAAGAGGAAGTCTGTCAAAATCGCGGATAATATCCTTAAGAAGCTTGTGATACTTATGGAAAGAAACTCTTGTAGAGAAAAGGGCTTCTGCACGGGCATTCCACTTTTCATACATCTGATTAGCACTACCAGGAATTGCCTCGTAAGGACGGGTTCTGTACAAAACGCGCATAAGAACATCGCCAACCATAATTGATTTTACAAGGTTATCTATGAGTGGCAGGTTCATCTTAAAGCCAGGATTCTTTTCAAAGCCCTGGGCAGAAAGAGAAAGAACCGGAATCTGGCCCCAGCCGGCATCATTTAAGGCACGACGAATAAAGCCAATATAGTTGGTAGCACGACAACCACCACCAGTTTGAGTGATAATCAGGGCTGTTTTGTCCAAATCATACTTTCCACTTTCAAGGGCAGAAATCATCTGACCGGCAACCAGCAGAGACGGATAGCAGGCATCGTTATTTACATATTTAAGTCCGGCTTCTACAGCCTTAGGGTCAACTGCATCCAGAACTACAAAGTTATAACCACAGGCTGCAAAGGCCTTCTGCAAAATGCGGAAGTGAATTGGCGACATCTGAGGTCCAATAATTGTATAGTTCTTGCGCATTTCTTCTGTAAAGACAACGCGGTTATAAGCTGAAGATTTAATAACAGGCTTTCTCTTATTGCGGCGGCGTTCTTTTACTGCAGCAATCAGAGAGCGGATACGGATACGAACAGC
>JAIKYB010000151.1 GCA_024683675.1 Treponema sp. | reverse complement strand
TGTCTCCGGATATATTTTTTCTGCACCCGAAACTGCTTTTCCATTTTCATCACAAAGTACTGCATATATCTTCAGGCTGCTTTCTTCCAGGAGAATTCCGTCAAGTCCCGGAGAAACTTCTATAACTACACTCTGTCCGTTAGATATATTATGTGTTGTTCCAGCAAAATCTGTTCCATCCATTGAAAGAGGACTTCGTCCTGTTAAGGCAAATGTAGGATTATTCTTTGGATTCAACATAAATTTTCCAACAGAAATTTTTGAAGAAGCCAGAGTATTTAATACAGAAGCTGATGCGGCACTACGGCTTGAATCACTTCCCGCATATGTGCCGCTCAGCATTTCATAAACTTCTGTGATTTTATAATTTTGTAATACGTTTGTTGCAATATCCTTATATAAATAGTAGGAATTGATAGAATTTCCGTTTAACTGCGCTCCGCTTGGGTCGCTTCCATCCAGAGGATAATTTACAGAACCATCATAGGCAACTATTTTACAATAGAGGGCTTTTCCATCTCCATCTTTTGGAACTGTAATTGAAAAATCTGAATTTTGTGAATTTACATAACTTTCTGACTCTGCATTATAACTTGCAGCATCCATGTTAATTGAATTTGGAACGTTTGGCAGAGTGATTGTGCCGGCTGAAACTGTACATGCTTCGTCTTCATAAAGCTGAACTTCTATCTTACTGATATTGTTTGCGTCGGCTGCCTGTCCTTCAAGAGTAAAGATTTGTCCATAAGTATCAAATGAGGTTGCTGAAATTGATGTTGATGGACGTGTAAGTACTACAATTGGTGCAGTATTATCTATTACTATTTGTGCAATTGAGGAGGTTTTATGTCCGGCCTTATCCTTGATTATCATTTCTATACTGTAGGAGCCATCTGAAAGGCCAAGTTCACTTGGGTCTACAGTACAAGACCAGGTTCCGCTGTCTGCGCTCCCCTCAGTCTTCAGAACTTCGGCGTTTACAGAAACTGTTTGCGAAGCTCCGTTTTTAATTTCAACGGTAACTGACTGTATCGTTCCGTCATCTGACCAGGTTCCCATAACAGGAAAGGCCCCGCGAATTACATCTACATTATCCAAAGATGGACGTGTAACTGAAATTAGCGGAGGCTCTGTATCTACAGATGCTCCCAAACCAATTTCACAGGTAGAAAATAAAAATAAAGATAATAATACCAGGACAAAAATACCAAACTTTTTCATACAACCTCAATAACATTTAAAAAAATTTGTAAATTTTCAGCTTAAATTATCGGTAAAACAAGTAGGATTCACAAGGGATGATAATTAATTGTGCAATTATATAATAAAAATTTATAAATACCAAATGAAAAGCCCTCGGGGAGGAAAATCCGAGGGCTCATGCTAAAAAGGATGTTGCTTTCGCCGGTTTTACCCGGCATATTTATACAAGTATTACTCCTTGACACCACCAGCAGTAGATCCGGCGATAAT
The DNA here is from genome assembly GCA_024683675.1 of Treponema sp. GTDB lineage: Bacteria > Spirochaetota > Spirochaetia > Treponematales > Treponemataceae > Treponema_D. The sequence goes on along the minus strand of JAIKYB010000151.1, from coordinate 20,480 downwards.
GTACTTTGAGAGCGCAAAGTAAACAATCATCAGAGGAACAATGGCCAATGTCATAAGCATGTAGTTAATACCCTGGTCGTTATTCAAATAGTCAGCGTTGCGGGCATTTGCAATTACGATAGGAACCGTCCACAACTTTTTCTTTGAGATAACAAGTGCAGGTATAAAGTAGTTATTCCAAGAAGAAACGAATGCAAAGATTGCCTGGACTGCAAATGCAGGTTTCATCATTGGCACTACAATCTGATTAAAGGTTCTGAATTCATTACAGCCATCTACACGAGCGGCCTCTACAATTGAATAAGGCAGTGTTGCTTCCATAGACTGATACATATAGAAGAAAACTACTGGTGCGGCAATTGCAGGAATAATGAATGCCAGATAGTTATTCATCAAGTGCAGTTTATCCAAAAGGCGCAGGAATCCAAGTGTAGAAACCTGAGTTGGAACCATCATAACTGCCATGATGAATCTGAAAGACAACTTCTTTAATTTGAAGTTGTACATGTAAATTCCGTAAGAAGTCATTGCAGAGAAGTAAGTTGTAAATCCAGCCTGAAGAATAGCAATCAAAAGACTGTTAAACATACCTCTAAGAATTGGATAGTTTTCAGCGTAGTTACCTGTCTTAGAAGAAAGGGCTACACCATATTTCTGCAAGAGTCCCTGCCAGAATTCTGAATCAATTTCCTTGTTGATAGCAAGGTTCAAGAAGTTCTTAATAAATGAAGAACCAGGAAGAATAGAAAATCCTCTCTGAATCTGCATATGACTTCTTGTACAGTTTACAATCATAATATAGAAAGGAAACAAAGAAATAATAGCAAGCAGAATAAGAACGAGATAACAGAAGAATCTTCTAATACTTAAGTTTTTACTTTGGCTTTGAATCTGATTTTTTTCCATTTTAATCCTCCCCTATCTCTTATTCTGATAGTTCTTCATTGTCATCTTGTAAACAACACCACTAAGAACACCTGTGATTGCAAAAATGAGCATTGAAGTTACACCGGCAGGACCGTAGTTCTTATTAACAAGGTGCTTGTTCAACTTCATGATGATTGTCATTGTTGTTCGGTCAGGAGAACCATTTCCGTTGGTCAAAATCTGAGGAACATCAAACATCTGAATACCACCAATCAATGATGTAATAAGTACATATACAAAAATAGGAAGCAGCAGAGGAATTGTAATCTTGAAGAAGATTTTCAGTGAGCTTGCACCATCAATACGGGCAGCTTCAAACAAGCTGTTATCAATTCCCATTACACCAGCCATAAGGAGGATTGTTGTGTTTCCGTACCACATAAGGAAGTTCATCAAAGCAACAGTTCCACGTGTCCAGCCAGTAAAATTAAAGAAGCGGATTGGTTCCATTTCTTTCATTGTTCCAGCTGCAATTTCTGAAGCATTCATAGAATTATACATATTCTTAAGGATGCCGTTGATTGGACCATTAGGTGACATCATAGAAACAAAGAGCATAGCAAATGCCGCAGCCATGATAAGGTTAGGCATGTAAATTACACTCTTAAAGAACTGCTGGAACTTCAGGCGAAGCTCAGTATTTGTAAACCAAACTGCAAGAAGCAGGGAAACTAAAATCTGAGGAATAAATCCAAGAATCCACATAATCATGGTATTCCAGAAATATTTTCCCATATTATCACTAGAGCGGAAAACAATTCCTACGTTTCGTGTAAAAGCTGATTGCTTTGCTCTTAATTCTTTTCCTGCAGCCATAATAACTTCTGTTGCAGGAAGTCCTTTTTTATATCCTTTATCTACAAGCTTAGTAACTGCTTTTGTATATTTTTCAAGTTCAATATCTTCTGCAATTTCTGTAACTGTAGCGACAATTTCGTCTTTAAGTTCAGGTGTTGTTGTAACATCTTCATAATCAATAGTCAGAGCTTCCAAAGCATCTGCTGAATCATCAATCTGCCACTGATAATATTCTTCCTGGCCTGTAAAATAACGGGCAACAGTAGCGTTTGGACCAATAATATCAAGTCCATCTCTGTAATATTCAAAGAAACTGTATACAAATGTTGTAAGTAACGGGATTAAAGAAAAAATTACATATACAACAAAGAATGGTGCAATAAAGAAATAACCCCATCTGTCGTACTGTACGGTATGCTTCTTTTTTATCATAACTTCCTCTCTTATATGTGGGTCAAAAAAAAAGGGGGAACAAAACTTGAAGTTCCCCCTTTTTCTAGTTTATTAGAAAACTATCTCTTAAGGTTTGGATAAAGTTCCTGGATAGCTGTGTAGAAGTTATCCCAAGCAGTATTCAAGTCTACAGATCCGTCGAAGTAGTCTTTCATAGCAGCCTGAATCTTCTCGTTCATACCCTGGTCATACTTTGTGATCTTGCTCTTATCGATAGATGCAGCAGATCCGATGAAGAATGCCATGTGGTTCTGTCCACCAAGGAAGTCATTCTTGTAGTCTGACTTAGCTACTTCCTGCATAGCAGGTTCGTTGTTAGCGAAATCACCAGCACCCTTAGCAAGAGCGATCATGTTGTTCTTGTCACAAGTAAGCTGATACATAATGTCTTTTACGAGGTCAATGTTATCTGTTCCAGCAGCAGCACAGATCCATGTTCCACCCCAAGAGTATCCCTGAGGTCCCTTACAGAATGCCCAGTCACCGAAAGCAGAACCTTCGTCATGTGGCATACAGAAGTCAACGTACCAAGCTGGTCCGAAGTATCCGAATACTTTTCCGTCTTTCATCATACCTGCTGTTGATTCAGCAGACCAGAGAGAAGCCTTGTTGTTGTATCCAGCATCTGTGTATTTCTTTGTCTGTTCAATCCAAGCGTTGATCTGTGGATCGATTACAATCTTGTTACCCTTTACCCATGGAGACTTAACGTTGTCCTGGAATACGCGGAAGTCATCATCATATCCAGATACCATGAAGTATCCTGCTTCCTTCATCTTTGCAGCAACTGCATCGAACTTAGACCAGTCAGAAATAGCTTCCTGTACTTTTGCTGGATCATCAGTTCCGAGAACTGCCTTAGCATAAGAACGGCGATATACGAATCCACCTGGACAAGCCTGCCAAGAAACACCCTTAAGTTTTCCCTTAGAGTCTGTCATGATGTCCTGTGTATATTTGAACTGGTTAGCAAGGTCCTTCTTCTTAAGACCTACATCTTTCATTACATCCAATGTGTATGGAGTATCTACATACTTAAGAGCATAGTCAGCTTCTACGAGGAAGATATCAATCTTTTCGTCATCCTTTGCATCTTTCTGTGCGAGAAGAGCTTCATCAAGCTTGTCCTGATAAGCATTTCCCTGGTTAGGTGTCTGAACGAAGTTTACTGTAACTCCTTCAAGAGCCTTAGGGTTGTTAGCCTTGTAGTAGTCATTGAAACGAGCTGAGAATTCGTCGTTCCAAACATAAATGTTAAGTACTTTTCCCTTTGCTGGTTTAGCAGCGAGAGAAGAAGCGGCCAATGCCAACATACATGCACCAATAACAATTTTCTTTGTCATTTTTTGTTTCTCCTGTTTTGCCTTTCGGCGGTATGCTTTTTTCTGTTACAACATTTTCGTAAAAAAACTTACTACAACGTTGTAGTTATAATCATATCGCATTATTTTTAATTGTCAATAAAAAAAATTGAAATTTATGAAAAATTTAATGCGATTTTTATCTTTTTTTTGACTTGGCCAGATAATCATTGTTTTTTTTTCATTTTAATCATATAATATGCTATGGCAAAACTTTTTGTTGTGGGAACTCCTATAGGAAATTTAGGAGATATAACCTTCCGTGCAATTGAAACATTAAAAAGAGTAGATTTTATTGCAGCGGAAGATACAAGACACACCTTGCAGCTTTTGAATCACTTTGAAATCAAAAAGCCGCTTGTTTCTTGCAGAGCCCAGAATGAAAAATTTGCGGCTGATAAGATAGTAAGCCTGCTAAAGGAAGGACATGACGTGGCTTATGCCAGTGATGCCGGAACACCAGGAGTTTCAGATCCGGGAGCAGTTCTGGTTGATGTTGTTCGAGAAGCCGGCTTTGAAGTTGTTCCTATTCCAGGGCCTGCGGCTTTTGCAACTCTTGTTAGTGTTGCGGGAACCGGCGGAAAAACTCTTATCTTTGAAGGTTTTCTTTCTCCAAAGCCCGGAAAAAGAAAAAGCCGCGTAAAGGAACTGCTTTCTACAGGAAATGCAGTAGTAATTTACGAAAGTCCGTTCAGAATTACTAAACTTCTTGCGGACATTGCCGATATTGAAAGTAACCGACGCATTGTTGTTGGTCGAGAGTTAACAAAACTGCATGAAGAAATTAGCAGCGGAACAGCCGCAGAGCTCTACGCAGACTATTCTTCAAGACAATCCATAAAAGGTGAGTTTGCAGTTTTTATTTCTGGTGTAAAAAATATTAAGAATTCTAATGAATCTACCGATAATTAAAGGGTAGAGGGGTAGGATGTTATGATGATAAACGGTATTAGCAATGTAACTCAGGTGAACAATGTTCAGAATCTCCGCAAAACTGAAGGCACTGCAAAGGCTTCAAATGACGTTGATTCAATCAGCGTTTCAGCAGAAGCTAAAGAAATGGCAGAAGCTTACTATCTGGAGCAAGTTGCAAAAGAAACTCCTGATGTACGTGCAGACAGAATTGCAGAGCTGAAAGAAAAAATTAAGGACCCTAACTACTTGAACAACGCAGTTATCAATTCTGCCGCAGACAAATTCCTTTCAGCAATTGGTCTATAATTTATTAAAATTATAGATAAGATTTGCTAGAATAAAAAGACGGAACGTAGAATTCCGTCTTTTTTTTTGCTATATTAAAAATATGAGTGATTTTATTTTTAGAATCAGCCCAAATATCGTTTTGGGACCCTACACAATCAGCAGACTTGGTCAGCAGGTAAAGGAATGGGGAAGCCGTTATATGGTAATTATGGACCCTTTCTTAAACGAAGCAAAGCTGGCAGAAAAGATTCTTCAGAGTCTGATTGATCGTAAAATTGAGAGTTTTGTATTTGCAGAGCTGGCTGAAGGCAGCACCACTAAGGTAATTGAACGGGCACTCCGCCTTGCAAAAGAAGGTCACGTTCACGGGATTATCGCCGTAGGTGGTGCAAAAGCAATACATATTGGACGTGCAGTTTCTGCACTTTATTATGAAACACATAATCTCTACGATTTTGTTGATGGTGCAGTACCTACAACAGCGGCAATTCCATGTATTTGTATTCCTACAACCTTCCGCTTCCCACACTGTTTTACCTCTACAATCCCGGTAATTGATGCCCGAAGTAATCAGCTTAAGATTCTCAAGGTTCAAAATACACTTTGCAAACTGATTTTAGTAGATCCAAACCTTATGCTTTCTCTTACAGAAAATCAGAAGGCTACTCTTTCACTTGAAATGATTTCTATGGCAAGTGAAGCCTACCTTTCACAGAAGGCAAATTTCTTTAGTGATATGCTGGTTGAAAAAGGTCTGGAAATACTGTCTTACGCTTTGGACGGTTCCCCTTCTCTGGAAATATCTACACCAGAAGAAGTTTTACTTTCTCAAGCCGGATGTATGATTTCTCTTGCCTGCGCAACTTCATCACTGGGAATTGAAAGCCTGCTTGCAATGGGAATATATGCCAGATATCACAAGAGCAAGTCTCTGGTTTCTTCTATTCTTTTGCCTTATGCACTTGAAGATACCGCAAAATTCAAAGCAGCAAAGCTTGTAAAAATTGCAAAGCTTTTAAGAAGCTGCCCAGAAGATTCTTCAGAAGAAGATGCTGTAAAATCTTTAATTGAATATGTAAGACAGAAGATTGCAAAATACAGCCTGCCAACACGCTTAAAGGATTTGCAGCTGACAGTCGAAAATCTTTCACTTGTAATTGAAGATGTTGGTACTAATGATATTATGAATTCTCTGCCACGCAGCATGACAAGTGATGATTTATTCAGCTTTATAAAATTAGCATACTAACACATGATTGAACCAGGAAAACTTTTCCAACTTGAAGGCGGTCAAAAAAGAAGAAAACTGGCCCTTACCTACGGTGCCCTTGAAAGAGATATTCAGGGCATTGCAGAAAAGGGTACAGAATATTCTTTTACTAACCTGCCCCGCTGCGAATATATAAAACAAATAACAAAACTCCTCTTAAAAGATCCAAAATTACCCGAATCTGCGGCTCAAGAGCTAACAAGACTTATGACTAAAGAGCCCTTTGGAGAAGATGAAGAGCTTAGACTTTGTAACTGCGCACGAAATCATCTTTTAAAAATTATAGGAACCTTCCCGGCTGAATGGGACCTGGTAATAGCTCCTCATAGTAATGTTCAAAAAAGAGATTTTTATCCTGGCCTTTGTGTTTACGCAGAAGATATACGCTCCCCCTTTAATATTGGCTCTATTTTTCGTAGTGCAGAAGCCATGGGGGCCGAAAAGGTACTTATTTCACCCCACTGCATAGATCCTAATCAGCCAAGAGCAATCCGTTCCGGTATGGGCTGTATTGAAACTATGGGCTGGGAACAGCTTTCTTTGGAAGATCTGAAAACTAAAGAAGAATATAAGGACTTACCTGTTTTTGCTTTAGAAACTGGCGGAACAGATATTAATGATTTTAAATTTCCTGAACGCGGTATTTGCATTATTGGCTCAGAAGAACTGGGTGTTAGTCCTGAAGCCCTGCACTGCGCAGACTACGGTCGCGTAACTATCCCAATGAAAGGACTAAAGGCTTCATTAAATGTAGGGGTTGCTTTTGGTATTCTTATGCAAAAATGGGTAGAAAGTATTAGTCGTTGTCCAGAGAAGTCTTCATCTGAGTAATCATAGACTTGAACTGTTTTTCATCTGCAATTCCGTACTTAGAAAGAAGCTTTTTATCTACCTGATAGAAATCTGCAATCTTTTCATCATAAAACTGCATCATTTCTGCCATATAGAGGGTGTCTACACCAAAAGACAAATGCTCAGGTAACTTTCCCCGGCGGGTATTCCAGCAGGAAATTATATAAGTAGCATAAGCTGGCAGCTGGAACTTCTTTGCATAAATGCGTTTGATATAGTTTGAAGTATTTCCAAAGTTAAAGACATCCATTATCTTCTGCCAGTCTTCTTCATACTGCTGGGAAAGCTCTTCCATGTACTGACGCTGTTCTGGAGTCTGTGTTTCAATCAAAATAAAGCCGAGTGTATTAAAGAGCCCCATAGAATACATGGCATCTGCATCAAGCTCTTCAGCCTTATTCATTTTTTCTGCATAGTTTTTGAAGAGGTTATAAGCAAAGTAGGCGGTACGCTGAGCATGGAAAACCATATTTTCCAAAAGTGGCGTATCATCTACCAGGCGGATTGTAGGATTACTGTCAGAATAGATGTAACGAAGCTCGTCATCAGAAAGTAAAGCAAGAGTCTTTTTTACACCAACCTGATTTTTATCTTTTTCAAGAGCATATTTTTGAGCAAGAAGGGAAAGCCCTACATCTTCACGAAGAACCTGCTTAATAGCCTTACGATCCAATTCTGATGAAGTAATAAGTGCATTTATTAATTCAAAATGCTTTCTTACAACAGGAATCTGGTCTACCATATATGACAGCTCGTAAGACATAATTTCTACTGCTGCAAAAATGTTTTCATTTCCAGGAAGGATTATACGGGTAATAGTTTCATCATCTTCTGTGAAAACCTGATAGTTTTCTTTAGAAAGACCAACCTTCTGAAGCATAAGAATTACAATAATAATTCCAAGTCCGGCACCTTCTGTCTGATCAAGAACAGTACCAATAACTTCATCCATGCTTTTATATTGCTGTACACTATCAAGCTTATCCTGTATACGGAGCTTTTCTGATTCTGTAAGTAAACTGTTATTTCTGATTTCTATAAAGATTTTGTCTTCTTTTAGCTGCAATACGATTTTTACATAAAGTCCAGCCTTGCGCTGAAGTTCAAGATAGTAGTTTATGTTATCAAAGGTTTCTTCGCGGAAGCCTTTCATACCTTCTTCGTATTGTTCCGGATTATCTATATCGAGTCCTTTTTCTTCAAAGTAAACTCGTTTAGTATTTGCTTTTTTTGCATTAGTCAGTAATTCACCCAGACAGAAACTGAGCGCATCCTTTAAGTGTTCCTGATGACATTCTGTAAGGAATAATTCAAGCACCCTCTGGATGTAAACTTCCATGTTGCGAGGAATGGTATATGAGGTAATTTCTATTGGCATTTGAAGGCGGATGGCGTTCTTGATTTTTTCACGATCAACTTCAAGCCGCTCTTCAATTTCATTCATCATATTCTTCTATTTTAGACTAAATTCACTAAAAAGTAAAAGGTTTTTTATAGTTGACATGACATTTCTTTTGTTTTTATGATATTTAGATGACTCACTTGTTGAAACCTGAAGACCTAGCAAAATGTATAAGTGGACTTATAGCCAGAAATAAAATATGGGCTGGTAAGGATATTTTTCTTTCTTTTATTGTAAATAAAACTGCCGGTTGCTTTACCAATAAGAAAAAATCTCTTGGTTATGCCTCTTTATTTCATTCGGAACTTGAAAAAATTAGTGAAAGTCCGGAATGCACTGCTTCCATAACTTATAAAATCCTTTCGACTCAATATTCCGGACACGCTCAGGAACTTACAAGGGGAGCTATAGCCGAATATATTGCCTTAGACAAGCCTAATAGCGAAATGGTAATTGTTACCTGCGGGGGAGACGGAACCTGTCTTGAAGTTCAGGAAACTCTTTACCTGGAGGCCCATTCGGAAGAAAAAAAACGCAAGGCAATAATGAACAATATCACCCTGATTCGTATGCCTTTGGGAACCGGAAACGACGGAACAGACGGACATTCTATGCCTGAGCTTATTGACATTTTGAAAAGCCAGCTGATTTATAAGAATGCCTGCGCCATAAAGGTTTATCCAGAAAGAATGCCTGGTGACGAAGAAATAGAAAAGGCCGCGCGGGACGAAGGAAAAAACATTGCGAAATACGGAGATGTAAATTATAAGGCCCCCTGGTACGGATTTAACATTGTTAGTATAGGCCTGGACGCTTATGTAGTTTACATGTCAAATACACTAAAAAAGAAGCTGCCTGGAGAATTTTATCATATGGCAGTACCACTGAGTGGCCTTGTTTTTGACAAAGATTTTAAGATGAAAAGTGCAAAAGTAGAGTTTTTTGATGATAAGGGAGATATATTTGCAGTAAGGGAAGGACCTGTCACCCTGCTGGCCTTTGGTGCTAGCGGACACCGTGTATACGGAAGCGGCCAAAAGGTTCTTCCGGATGATAACAACATTTGCTACACCCCAAAGGTTGGACTTTTAAAAATTATTGAAGAAGGAAAAAGTTATGCAAAGGGGCTTCATTTTACAACAGGCGTTTCGGAGCCCTTTACTGCAAGTAAAATCAGAGTTAGTTATGATAATGCAATTTTGCTGCAAAATGATGGGGAGGTTGCAATGCTGACAAAGGCTCACTTCCCACTCATAATAGAAAAGACAGAACCCTGCATAAGGATTATACAAAAGGTAGAATAAAAAAAAGAGGTTTCGTTTTACGGAACCTCTTTTTCATTAACAGCACTATATGCTAGAACTTAGCTTTTCTAAGGCGAACCTTTTCAATATCCTCGCAGAAGAGTTCGCGAAGGTCGTTCAAGCCAAGAGCCATAAGAGCCATACGGTCAATACCAATACCCCAGGCAAGAACAGGACAGTCAAGTCCCATAGCCTTTGTAACTTCCGGACGGAAAATACCAGAACCACCAAGCTCAAACCAGCCCAAAACAGGGTGCTTGATATGAACTTCAATAGAAGGCTCTGTAAATGGGAAGTAGCCAGGTACATATTTTACTTCTTCTGCACCGGCAATCTCTGTAGCAAACATCTTGAGCATACCAAGAAGGTCGCGCAGAGTTACGTCGTTTCCGGCAATAATACCTTCAGTCTGATAGAAGTCTGAAAGGTGGGTAGCGTCTACCTTGTCATAACGGAAGCAGCGGGCAATACCAAAGTATTTTCCAGGAACTTCTGCTTTGTGCAACTGATGGGCAGAAAGAACTGTACCCTGTGAGCGCAGAATCAAGCGGCGGGTAAACTCATTATCAAAAGTATAATTCCAACCGCGGCTTCCTGTATCTCCACCATTTTCGTGAACAGCCTTTACGTTGCTCAAATATGGTTCTTCAATTGCTTTTGCGTGTGTTGGGTTCTTAATACGGTAAACATCATGAATATCGCGGGCAGCGTGGAACTGTGGCATAAAAAGTGCATCACCATTCCAGAATTCTGTTTCTACAAGCGGACCGTCAAACTCCTGGAAACCAAGAGAAGTAAGCTTATCCTTTACTGATTCAAGGAACTGAACATAAGGATTTGTGCGGCCAGGAATAATACGTGCCGGTGGAATTGCGATATTGTAACCACGGAAGGTGCCGTTTTTCCAGTCACCAGTAGCCAGCATTTTTGGAGTAATTTCTCCGATTTCGTTTCCTGTTACACCGGCATTTTTAAGTGCATCGCGAACCTTTTCAAAGCCTTCTGAAAGCTTATAGAAAACAGTTTCACGCTCAATCATCTTAAATGGAGCATCTGCAGCACCACGTTTTTTTGCAAGACCATTCATAGCATCTGCTTCAGCAGCAGTTAAATCATCTTTATTAAGAAGACCGCCTTCTGCAGAAATAGCCTTTTTTACAAGATCCATAGTTGCTTTAATGCGTTCTGGAAGAGCTGCACCTGTATATTCAACCTTCTTTTCTGCATTCATTTTAAGAACACCGTCTTTTACCAGAGGACCAAAGGCAGAACCTACATCCTTCTGTTCAAGACCAATTCCTGCAGCAATTTCAGGCATTGTGTGAGCTCCCTTATCTTTAAGGAAGTTTACCATGCGTTCTTCTACAGTTCCTGTTTTTGCAAGAGCGCGTCCCATATCTGTAATTTCAAAAAATGTGTGTGGGGTACGGCGGGTTTCTTTTAAAAGTGCCTTTCCAGAAAGCCATGAAAAGGCCTGATTTGCATGCCCTTCCTTATATTCCAGCTCTTTCTGAAGTTTTTCTGAAGTAAGTTCATCATCCTTTGAATATTTTAACAAAACTTTGATTTCAAGCGGATGGAGATTTTTGATGATATTCTTTACGTCCATTTTTGATTATTCCTGTTATGCAAGAGGGCTTCGGTATTCGTAACCATCTTCATAAAAAAAATTAGCCGCCAGTAAAAACTGACGGCTAATATTCTACAATATTTTGTATAAAAATTGAATAGGTTTAGCGCTCTAATTTTATATAAGCTGACCACTGAGCCTTACGCTGTCCACGGTCATCCTTCCAATATTTCTGAGATTCAGGTTTAAGATAGCGGTAACGGTTGTATTTCTTATCTTTCATGAAATCTTCAACACAAGCAATTACAGAGTTCATTGCTTCTCCACGGTCATAAGAAACATAGAGTGTTTCGTAGTAGATTCTTATTTCATCATACATTGGCATATATTCAATACGAACATTAGCATGTTTGTCTGTACAATGCTGATTTTCAGGAACAATTAACTCTGTTGTAACCTTAGTTTCTTCAAATTTTAAATCATCTTCAACTGAAGATACAGGAGCTGCAATAAGCACAGCTGAAAATATAAATACACAAGAAAGCAAAGCAAATAACTTCTTCATAATCTTACTCCTAATAAATCTTATATTCTATTATTTTACCGCATTCCAGAAAAAAATCAAGATTAACCACATATCTTCCAGAGTCTATACCAATCTGAGGAAGGTCTCTTATAAGGACCCTGCCAGTTATAGCCTTGGGCTTATTTTTTATAAGATTCCTGTAGTAGGCTCTGACCGCATTTTTTAAAGCATCATTTGCGGCAGCTTTTAAGCCTTCAAAGCCTAAGGTTACACTGCCATAGCCCTTTCCCTGAATAATTGGATTTTGAATTGAAGCCCACAAATAGTAATTTTGGATTTGTGAAGCGTCTCTGCTGAAGTTGCACCAGCAGTTAAATCTACCATCTTCAATCCAGGGAGAAGAATATACAATTCCGTCTTTTACATAATCTGAAGAAACTATTTCTGTTACTTCAAGTATTTCTTCTACATTTCGCTGTTTATCAGAAGGAGTATAATAAAACTCCCAGCCATAAACCATTCCGCCAATTATAAAGGGAGCCGTTTCCTTTAAGCTTTTTATAGGATAATCATATTGGCCGGCATCATCAGACTGCTCTTCACCAATCATTACAGGATAAGCATCAAGATCTGCCCAAAGGGGAATACGGATATTCTGAATGACAGAGGGAGTCTGTGCAGACAGGGCCCCTGTAAAAATCATCATAAAGAGAAAAAATGAAATTATTGTCTTTTGAAGGTGTTTTTCCATATTTTTAGAGGATGAATTCCCATTCTAATTACAAAATAAAGCCAGGCTGATAAAAAGCCAAACAAGTGAGTAAAATGTGCAACATTACTTGAAGAAAAGAACTGACTGGCAACTTCTATTACAGCATAGATGGCAACCAGAACAGGCGCCGGAATTGGAATTATTCCCCAGATGTAAATAATGGAACGAGGAAAAAAGACCGCATAGGCAAAAAGAACCGCATAAATGGCACCGCTTGCTCCCATTAAAAATACTCTGTACTGGCCTGTAAACTTATATACCAGGTAAGAAAAGATTCCGTCCAAGGTTCCACAGACAAGATAAAATAAAACAAATTCCTTTGAGCCTATAGCTCTTTCTAAAGCAAGACCAAAAACCAGAAGTCCGAACATATTAAAAAATACATGCGAAATATTCTGATGAACAAACATGTAGGTAAAAAACTGCCAGTAAAAGTGGCCCTGATCTACAAGGAGAACATTGAGTGAAGCGTAATAATGTAATCTTTCATAAAAACCAGGGATTAGATAGCACAAGGCAAAAAGAGTACAATTTATCAGAATAATAAAAAGAGTCGCTCGATTAAAGGAATAGGAAAATGGACGACGGAAGAACAGTTTACTTCTTTGGTTCAAAATAAGTTACCCTATTACGACCATTACTCTTAGACATATACAAGCCCTGATCTGCCTGGTTTACAAGTTCACTTGGAGAATTTACCAGATTTTTTTCTATATCAAATACAGAAACACCAACAGAAATTGTAACATGGAGGTGCTGATCGTTAAAAATAAAATCATGCTCGTCTATAGCTGCCCTAATGCGTTCTGCAACAAGCATCGCTTCATCACGACCTGTATTAGTGAGCATAACGGTAAACTCTTCTCCACCATAACGGCTTGCAACATCTGCTTCTCGGAGGCTCTTTTTAATAAGATCTGCAACCCCAATAAGAACAAAGTCTCCGCATTCATGACCATAGGTGTCATTAAACTTTTTAAAGAAGTCTATATCAAACATCAAAACAGAAAGCTTCTGTGATTGTAAAAATGCAGTATCGATTGCGTCTGAAAGTACATTAAAGAAATAATACTTAAGGCGGAGCTTTGTCATCATATCTGTAGAAGAAGTTTCTACCAGAGCCGCATTATTGATGGCAACCGACGCAAGAGAAGCAATTGTCATCATTTGGGAACGTTCATATTCTGTGTAGGAAACATCGTCTTCTATGGCAATTCTTTCCTGCAAGAGCAGAATTCCGTTCAAGTGGTTCTTCTGAATAAGTGGAACTATGAGAGTTGGGTTATATAAATCAAGAATCTTAAATGATGGACTTTCCGGAACTGCAGCTTTGAGTTCTTCATAAGTCATGGCATCACGTAATTCAAGAAGTTTATCTGAAATTGGATCTACAACAGGTAAGGAAATGATGTCATTTGTACGGCTTCGTTCAGTTTCAAGAATAAAACAATCATCCTTTATAAGGTTTCGTACGAAGATTTCGGCTCCAAGAACATGCATCTGGGCCATGCAAATATAAACGATAGATTCCAGAAGATTAGCAAAATCCAGATTTTGACAGAAGGACTTTGCAATATCCAGCATCTGTTCAAGGTCATATATCTTCTTTTCGTATTGAACTGTCTGTTCCAATACAGAGCTATTTGAGTTTTCTTTTGTCTGAGAAGTTTTTTTATTTTTAGAACCCTTTGGTCTACTCATGATTCATCTCACCATTAGTATTTATGATAACATAGTTTTTCATAATTTCAAAAAAAATATTCCAATTTTGATACTGTGCTTCAAGAATGTTTGTCTGATCTCGATTCCTAGATGACATCATAAGAACCTTCAAATTTGAAATAAGCTCACAGGAAGGCTTTTTAGCATCTTCCAGCAATTCTCCTAATTCACGACTAAGGGTGTGAAGTATTGTTACTTGAGTCTGCAGCAGATTATGCGCTTCTTCATTTATAATAGCAACACTTTTTTCCAATCTATTATAAAAATCTTTGTCTCTTTTACTGTCTGTAATGTAGCCCTGCAAAACAGAAATACTGTTTTTCTGGCCGTTTCCAAAGGAATCTTCAAACTTCTGAACTTCGGAAGCGGCATTGGCAACAGAAAAGACCATTGAAGAAAAATTACTTTTATACTCCGGATTATTAAAGAAACCTTCAATAGAGATGTCATTAAGAAGATTTTTTACACCGTCTGTGACATACACTGTAAGGAAGGTTTTAAGAACCTTTAATGGAAGCAGCCACTTGAAGGAAAGAGAAGTTTCCTTCTGAAGAATTGCGTTGAAATTCTGGTTGTAAGCACCAACTTCCTGGAGGGGCATATTTGGAAAAAGAGAATGAAGCTCTTCTGAAATTGTTTCGTTTTGAATTTCTGTTTTTATACGCTGTTCATCTGCCTCATAACGAGACTGCAGCATGTTTGCAAATTCCTGACGAGGAGAACCACTTGGTCTGGAAATCTGAGGCTCAAAATTCGGATCGCCATAGCAATATTTTAAGAGTGTTTTTAACTTTTCCGGCGAAAGGATGCGATTAACTATATAGTTGATTTTTTTGAGGTTCCCTAAATAGCCTTCTCTTTCCAAATCTGTAAGTTCAGAGCCTTTTCTAAGCTGAGCAACCGCAAGCACTGCAGAAGCAACTGCGGAATCTATTTGGAAAGAGCCGATTTGGTAACAAAGGTCTTCAAGGAGATTTGTTGTTTTTGTAATCTGAACTTCTGAATATGAAGGCTTGTAAGCGAAGTCTGATGGGATGAAGTTGGAATCGAACAACTGCATAAAAGGCACAAAGTTGTAATGACAGAATTCAACCAGCTGGCGCAGATTCAAAATATCAGAGTCCATTTTTTTAAAGGATTCTGTATTCAACTCCTTAAGAATTTTTTCTAAAAGCTTACGCTGACGGATAAAGATTCTATCTTCGTGCATAGGCTCTGCTTCTATATCAGCCTTTCTTTTTTCAAAAGATAGAGATTCTAAATCAGCTTGAGATTCAGGAGAGTAACCGGTCATAATAAGCTGGGCTTCAAAACGATGCTGACGAGGCAAGTCTATATTACTAAGAGTTACTGAAAAAAGATTGTCCAGAGGTCTTGCATTCTTGTAGAGGGCGAAAATTGCCTCACCAAAATTTGGAAGAAGCATACCATTCCTACAAATTGTCGGATAAAATTCCTTTATCTCAGAATCCAGCTTTTTTATAAGCTGCTTTTTCTGAACTTCTGGAGAGGATCTTCTGAATATTGAGTCAAATAAATTTGAAATGGTTTGAAATAAGCCCATAATTTTTTAATGACAGAATATTATATCAGATTAATGTGAATTCTGCAAAGAAAAAATACAGCCGCAATATTCCTGACGGTAGAGGTCATATTCATGGCTTAGTTCAAGACTGCGCTTAAAACCTCCCTTTTTCTTAAAGTCAGAATAGAGCCAGACTGGGGAATTTTCCGGGGCATTTGCACAAAGAGCTGCTCCCTCTTCATTTATTTTCTGGGCATCTTTAAAAGGGCTTATTGAAAGTGTGGTACAAAAATAATCAAAATGATTTTCGCAGGCATATTTATAGGAATGCTCAAGACGGAGTCTATAACAGCGACGGCAGCGTTCCCCTTTTTCAGCTTCCTTTGCCAGTTCAGGATTTTCCCTTGTTCCAACTGCACTATAAAATTCTTCGGGATTATAATCGGCCTCAAGAACTTTTACGGCATTATTAAGAACCGGAGGAAAACGAGTATAAAGATTTTTCAACTCACTAAGGCGCCTTTGATATTCCTCTGGCGGATAGATGTTTGGATTGTAATAAAAAACCGTAATCTGGAAAAACTGAGCTAAATATTCCAGTACATAAGAGGAACAAGGGCCACAACAGGAGTGAAGAAGAAGCTTAGGTCTTTTTTCTACTTCCAGTGCAGGATTGAGCTTTGCTAAAAGCTGATCCAGGCGCTTTTGATAATTAATTTTCTGTATCGATTTGTCCATCTGAATTCTGAGCTAAGGCTGTGCTGACACAACTTATGTAAACCATACTTCCCATTTCGGCCCCCTTTACGGCAGGCACGACAACCTTATTTTCAGCTATCATTTTTTGGATGATAGGACGAGCCGTTTCTCCATCAAGGCCGGCATTTTCTATAACTTTAATATCTGTCAGGTGGTGATCTTTTACAGTAACCTCCAGCTGAAGATGTAAAAAGCTTGTATAGGTTTTTCCGTAATATACACCATCAGCAAGCTCTTCCAGGTTTACAGCAGTATATGGGAGATGCATTGCTTCTGTCATTTGTCCTCTATGACGGTTCATAAGAAAAGCAGAAATCATTACAAAGAGGACTGTCACAACTGCAAGCCAGTGCAGGGACGCAGGATTTCTTTTTTTTGCCATGCCTTACTTTATCATCAATCGGCGGGGGACTTCAAGGCGCAGAAAAATCTTGGGAAAACCTAGGGAAAATCCCCTAGAAAATTCGAAAAAATTCGCAAAAATCAAACTTCTCTTCTATAATTTATCCTATGAAGAGATGGATTTTATTTACAGTTACTATTATTTTATCAAGCTGCCTTTTTGCCAATAATTTATTTTTTGACAATTATGTTTACCAATCCTGGAATGCCTTTGGCAAGCTGAACGGAACCACTGTCACAGACATTACACAAACAGAAGACGGCTACATCAACATAGGAACCTACGAAGGACTTGCCCGCTTTGACGGAGTTTCCTTTACCACTCACAAGCGCAATTCTGAAAATGGGCTGACCTTTGTATCTGTCCGCGCAATTTTGGAAGATTCAAAGGGGAATCTATGGTTGGGCTCTAATGACGAGGGCCTTCAAAAAATTTCAGCAAATCAAAAGAAAAGCTACACTACACAAAATGGACTGCCTAACAATTCTGTCCGCTGTCTGGCAGAGGATAAAAAGGGAAATGTTTGGGTAGGAACCGCTGCCGGCATAGTTTACATTACTCCACAGGGGCACATGATTAGTCCTCAATTTGAAGCAGGAACAATTTCTAAGGGAATAATTGCGACCTCCCTTTATTGTGATACAGCAGGAAGAATCTGGCTGCTGACAGCAAATGAATGTGGACTCTTTCTTTACAGTGACGGAATATTTAAAAGCCGTCCTGAACTTGATAAATACGGAATATATTTTGCAACTTCCATCTGTCAGGATTTGAAGGGAGCCTTCTGGATAGGACTGGGAGACCTGGGTCTTGTACGCATTGAAAATGGAAATGTAAAAACTATCCGAACCGGAACCTGTATAGATGAGGCCCCTACAACTGCCAGTTACACAGCAAAGGATGGAACAATCTGGTTTGGTACAGAAAAAGGGCTGGCCGTTTACTCTGAAGGTAAGTTTTATGAATATTCAGGGAAAATACTGGATACGGCAAAAATTAATAAGATTATCAGCGACCGAGAGAACAACATATGGATTGCAACTGACCGTAATGGAATTGGAAAACTGACCCACGGAAAGTTTAAAATGAACCGACTAGGCGTTACGGTAAATAGTCTGGCGGAAGATAAATTGGGAAGGGTCTGGGCCGGCACGGATACTGGCCTTTACTGCTACGAAAATGAAATGCAGGTTAGCAACGAGCTTACTGAATATACACAGGGCCTTCGCGTGCGGGATGTGCAAACAACAAAAAACGGAGACCTTCTTGTTAGTTGTTATACTAAGCCGGGGCAACTACGATATGACGGGCACAGTATAAAAAGCTGGACTATGGATGACGGACTTGCGGGAAATAAAGTACGAGTTGCGATAGAAACCGGGCTGAATGAAATTTACGTAGGTACAACTACAGGTTTGAGCATTATTCATGCGGACGGTTCTATCAGGAATTTCAGGCAACTTGAGGGGCTGGAAAATGAATATATTATGGCCCTCTACAAAGATAATAACGGAATTGTCTGGATTGGAACTGATGGCGGAGGAATTTATCTGATGAAGGATGAAAAAATCCTTTCTCGTATCACTTCTGAAAATGGACTGGCAGGAAATGTAATCTTCAAAATTACTCAGGATAATGACGGGGCCTACTGGATTTGTAGTGGAAGCGGAATTACCAGATGTCCTGATTTTGACAGCAATAATGGAATGCCAACAATCTTTGAAAATGTAAATTCCGAAAAAGGAATTGAAACTGATTCTATGTTCCAGGTTCTTACGGACAGCACTAATAATATCTGGATGACAAGCAATCATGGAATTTCTTCTGTAGTTCTGGAAGACTATCTGGCTGTAAGTTCAGGTAAAAGTCAAAATCTTAGTGTTAAATTTTTCAATCAGAATGACGGACTTGATTCGGTGGGACCAACCTCAACTGCAAAAAGTATGATAGACCAGTATGGAAGAATCTGGTTTGCAATGGTTGATGGAATTGCAATTTATGATCCGGTTAAAGTCAGCGAAAATCCTATTACTCCTTTGGTTCAGGTAGAAAAAATTATTGTTGATGATGTTGTTGTGATGGATAATACCCTTTATCAGGCAGAATCTCATCCAATTGTTTTGCAGCCAGGAACAAAACGTGTTGATATTATTTACACAGGAATCAGCTTTGATGCACCAGAAAGAATTACCTTTGTGCATAAGCTTACAAACTTTGAAGATAAATTCAGTCATCCTTCTTCTGCAAGGCAAATGTCTTACACAAACCTTACTACCGGAAAACACAATTTTATTGTAAACGCAATTAATGGGGACGGCTTTTATTCAACTCAAACTGAAAATGTACTTTTTGTTCAGAAGCCATATATTTATCAGAGACCTATTTTCTGGATTATCATAGTAATTCTTGTTTTGGGAGGCTTTACCTTTATAGTTTTCCTTAAACAAAAGAGGATGAGACAGGAAAATCTCAGACTGGAAGGAATGGTTAAACTTAGAACAGCGGAACTGAATCTGGAAAAAGAAAAATCTGATGAGCTTTTACATGCCATTTTGCCTAGTGAAATTGCTCTGGAACTGAAGGACGGTATTCATTCTATAGGTCAGGATTTTGAAGATGTAACTGTTCTTTTTACTGATATTGTGGAATTTACAAAAACTTCCAGCGGACATCCTGCGGCCGAAATTGTAGAGGCTCTAAACGATCTCTTTACGCTTTTTGACAAGAGAGCTCAACGTTCCGGTGTTGAAAAAATCAAAACAATAGGAGATGCTTATATGGCAACCTGCGGTCTGCCAACCCCAAATGAAAAGCATGCCCAAATCATGATAAAATTTGCAAAAGGCCTTCTGGAGGATTTGGAAACTTACAACAAAACTGCAAAGATTCCTTTTAATATCAGAATCGGCTTAAACTCTGGGCCTGTTACTGCAGGAATTATTGGCCGTACAAAGTTTATTTATGATGTCTGGGGAAACACAGTAAATGTGGCAAGCAGAATGGAAACTGCAGCTACTATAGGCGGAATACGCGTTAGTGAAGATGTAAAAAATCATCTGAAAGCAGGCGAAGACGGAATAATTTTTAGTTCACCAATTGAATGTAATGTAAAAGGCAAAGGTCTTATGATTACTTACGATATTTTGTAATATTTTATTGGGATTTTGATGGAGGAGACATGAAAAGAAACGTAGTTTTAGCAGGCCTTTTACTTTTTACAAGTCTTATACTGCTGACTGGCTGTAATGAAAAAAATCAGTCAGATAAAATTGTAAAAATAGGACTTTTGCATTCCTTAACTGGAACTATGGCAATAAGCGAAATTCCTGTAAGAGATGCAGAGCTTTTAGCCATAAAAGAAATAAATGAAGCAGGCGGAGTTCTGGGAAAAAAGATTGTAGCGATTCAGGAAGATGGAGCAAGTGAAGCTGAAATTTTTGCGGAGAAGGCACAAAAGCTTATTTCTCAAGACAAGGTTCTTTCTGTTTTTGGCTGCTGGACTTCTGCTTCCAGAAAGGCTGTAAAACCAATTTTTGAGGAGTCTTTTAATCTTCTTTGGTACCCTCTGCAATATGAAGGAATGGAAGCAAGTCCAAACATTATGTATATGGGAGCCTCCCCAAATCAGCAGGT
>JAIKYB010000067.1 GCA_024683675.1 Treponema sp. | reverse complement strand
TTACCGATGGCCATAACTTCACCAACGGCCTTCATAGAAGTTCCAAGTTCATCTTTTGTACCACGGAACTTTTCAAATGCCCAGCGGGCAAACTTAAGAACAACGTAGTCTCCATCAGGAGCGCCGCCCAAAGTATATTTTTCAAGAGTGCCGTCACGCCAGTAAGGAATCTCGTCCAAAGTCAAACCACTGGCAAGTTTTGCAGAAATCAGCGCGATAGGGAAACCAGTTGCCTTAGAAGCAAGGGCAGAAGAACGTGAAGTACGTGGGTTGATTTCGATAATTACAACACGGCCAGTCTTAGGATTGTGAGCAAACTGAACGTTTGTACCACCGATAACACCGATATTCTCAACAATCTTAAATGCCATTTCCTGAAGCTTCTTTTCCAGGTCTTTGTCGATTGTCATAAATGGGGCGGCACAGAAAGAGTCACCAGTGTGAACACCAACGGCATCAATATTTTCAATAGTACAGATTGCAACCATCTGATTCTTAGAGTCGCGGACAACTTCAACTTCAAGTTCTTCCCAGCCAAGAATAGACTCTTCAATCAGACACTGATGAGTCATAGAAAGATCAAGACCGTTAGAAACGATAGTGCGGAGCTCTTCAACATTGTAGCAGAAACCGCCACCCTGACCACCCATTGTATAAGCTGGGCGAACGACTAATGGGAAACCGATTTCTTCAGCAATTTTTTCTGCACCTTCAACAGTGTGACAGATTCCTGAGCGTGGAGTATCAATTCCAAGACTTTTCATAGTCTCCTTGAAAATCTCACGGTCTTCACCACGTTCAATAGCATCAAGGTTTACACCAATAACCTGAACACCGTATTTATCAAGAACACCGGCCTTGTTCAATTCCATAGCCATGTTCAAACCAGTCTGTCCACCAAGGTTTGGCAAAAGTGCATCTGGACGTTCCTTTTCGATAATCTGAGAAAGACGCTCAACGTTTAATGGCTCAATGTAAGTTGCGTCTGCCATAACCGGGTCTGTCATAATAGTAGCAGGGTTTGAGTTTACCAATACAATCTTGTATCCCTGTTCACGTAAAGCCTTACAAGCCTGAGTTCCCGAATAGTCGAACTCGCAAGCCTGACCAATAACAATCGGCCCCGAACCAATAATCAAAACTTTGTTGATGTCTTCTCGTTTCATATATCTTAAACTCCTTAGAACCAGATTTGGGCGTTCCCCTCGCTTTGCTCGGGTCGGCTGTTCCGCCATTCCGCTATCGCTCCAGCCTCCTCGATCACTTCGTTCCCTGCGGTGGCCGCCTGCGGCGTGGCTACATAGCCTAACGCATAAAAAAGGCGGAATTCAAAAGAATTCCGCCTTAGAAATCACAAAATAAAAATAGTATGAACAATGTTTTTTTTGAGACTCATCATTTCAAAACACATTTCAGTTTTCATACTGAGACCATATACTATCAGAAAACCGGATTTTGTTCTAGTAGTGATGAAATTTTCTATACCGCTTCGCGTGCAATTTCAAAACTCAAGAAAGCATTCTCTTATACTTATACTTTTACTTTTACTTTTACTTTTTCAAACTTTGTCTGAACAACAGTTGTTATAGATTGAATCAACTCTTTTTCAATCTGATACAAAGCTTCTTTTTCTTCTGTTATTGTTACAGTATCAGTTTTGAAGAGACGTTCATATGAAACACCAAGAGCAGTAGCTATATTTTCAATAACATCTAAAGATGCAGATTTTCTGGCCAATTCAATCTGAGTCATAAATGGAACCGAAATCCCTGCTTTTTCTGCAAGTTTTTCCTGTGTCCATCCGGATTTTATTCTGAGTTCTCTGATATTTTTTCCAAGTACGCTCTTTATATCATTCATTACTTCTATAATATTGCTGTTAGCAATTGTTGACGATTATCTGAGGGCAATGTTATAATTGCTAATAGCAATATTATTATTGCTGTATGTAAGGAAGAGAGTCGGCGGACTATAATCGTGGAGGACATATCAATGAAAAAAATTATAAAGGTATTTTGTATTACGTCTATTTTTCTGGCATCCGTCAGTCTTATCAGCTGTGACCACGGTAATGAAAACTTACCAAGTCCTACTGAAAATAACAATCCAAATGTACCTAATAGTGAAAATCCAGAAACAATAGAGCCGGAAAATGGACAAGAAGGAACTACACCTGCTCCTTCAGGTGAAGAAAGTGAAAACCAATCTAGTACTGTAAGTTTTCCACAGATAGGAAAAAAAGCTCCGTCTGAACCAAAGGATGTAGGTGACATAATTTTTGTTGATGGAAGTGCTACATCTTATAAAGATTTTAATGATCCTGAATATGAGAAATTAGGGCAACTTAATCTCAACATACCTTCTGACGTAAAACCTTATATTGTCGCTGTAATATTTTATAAAGGTACAGAATGTTCAGATGATGGTTCGGAGCGTGTTTTGGGGGTAGGCTTAAAGTCAGTGGGTGCAAAATGGTGTTCACAAGATGCTGAAGGATATAATAAAAAAATAGATGCTCTTGTTTGTGAGACAAATTTGATTCAACAGCTAGATGGACACTATCAGCAAGGAGATTTAGAAACTGTAACTTTTACAGGTAAAAAGAATGGTAAAGATAGCCGTTTAAAGCTTCCTGACTATAGTGAAAACAATTATGAGGCATTTGCAGCTGCAGAAAACTATAAACAAAAACTATCGCAACTATTTAATTCCAGAAGAAATTATGATGTAAAATTAGAGACTAGCTGGTATCTTCCATCTGTTGCAGAGATGTACCAGATTTCTAAACAATGGAACTTAATTTCTACACTAATAGAATGGGAAACTGGAGGCTCCCATGGATTCTGGACTTCATCGCAGCATCCTGATGAAGATAACAAAACATATAGTGCAACTGTTTCTATAGTTCATGGTCTTACATTAGCAAAAGATTGGAAAAATAATGGCGTTAATGAAACCTATGGAACAGAAGTCTTACCTATTCATGAATTCTAGTAACTAGAAATTTTTAATGTACATCGAAATGTGGCTATCTTTT
Organism: Treponema sp.; assembly: GCA_024683675.1. Lineage (GTDB taxonomy): Bacteria > Spirochaetota > Spirochaetia > Treponematales > Treponemataceae > Treponema_D. The sequence continues at coordinate 4,487 of JAIKYB010000067.1, read as the reverse complement.
CATCTTTGTAAAGCCACATGTATATTTTCATCAAAGGGAGTTAAACATGAAGAAATTTTCTATGAAAAATAATAATACATTTCTGGGATTCTTATTATCCCTCTTGTTAGTTTTCACTTTTGCAAGTTGTGGCAATCCAGATGCAACTACTGTAGAAGACCCAAAAGTTACCATTTCTTACAGTACTGAATATGGTACTGCACCTGCATCTAAAGAAGTTTCAAAAGGATACTTGCTTACAGAAGCAGACTTGCCTTCACTTTCAGCAGATGGTTATACTTTTATAGGTTGGACAACTGATAACCTGTTGATTCGCGCAGGTTATGAAGTAACAAAAAATATTACATTAACTGCTTCATGGAATCCAATATCAAGCAATAATGATAATCCAAATAATACTTCTGACAATCAAGATGTGGATCCTAATACTTCAGATATAAAATCTAGTGAAAATCCAGCTAATTTAAATCCAGATCCAAATGAACAGTCCGGAGCTGATAAAGGAAAAAGCGGATACTGTACATTGAGATTTGATGTTTCAGATATAAATAAAGAATATAGTCTTTCTCTTGAGGCACCAGCTGATATTGAAGTTTATGCAGGCGATGACGCAGAAGACGGAAATTATGCATTTCTTGTTTTAAATAAATCAGATAAATACCTATGGTTTACACTTCCAGAAATAGCAGATCAAACAATTAATGGCATAAAATACAAAGTTCTATGGACTTATGATAATTATGGAACGGAAACAATTCTCCGCGATAGTAAAAAAGATAAAAACAGTCAGTCATCTCTTAGCATGAATGTAGGTCAAATTAAGACTATAAAAGCAACCTTAAAGAAATATGCAAAAGTAACAATCACCTCATCACGAGGAACAGCTCCAGAACCATTCGAACTCTATGAAACCCAAGAAATTGCATGGAAAGATATGCCACATCCTAATGACTCTTTTAGACGAGTTGTAAACTATAAATTTAATGATGAAGCATTATTTAAAGATATTAATGATGTATATGTTGGAACAGGTGAGGATGTAACGCTTGATGTTTTATTCGCGGAACTTCAAATAGGAGACTTAATTCTTGTAGATGGTACAGTAATAAGCGGTCTCGCTTATGATAAAGAATCTGACCCTGCACCATTAGCAATGGTATTCTATCTTGGAGATCAAGAAGATTCCATTCATTCAAGCGATATTCTTGCGGTTGGACTTCAAAAAGGTGAATATAAAGCTTGGTGTAGTTCAATGGTTGATTCTGAAGGAAATGCAATAACTCCTATTGACTATTACACAGAACTTGGAAAATGGGATACTATAATTGATTCTATATCTTATTCTGTACAAAAACCAGACTTTGATGGTGCTGATAACTATGAAATCTTAAAAGAAGCTGATCCAGATGGTATTTATCCTGCTTTTGAATATGCGGAAAACTACGGTAAAGAACATGGTGCTACTATTGATGCTCTTAAAACAGGCTGGTATCTTCCTACACTGAATATATTCGGCGCTCTTGTTTCTGTTTTACGACCTTGTAACACAATTCTTAAAAATGCAGGAGCAAATTTTTGTCAGTTAAATGACGGTACCCTTATTGTAAATACGTATGACTGCTGGACAAGTAATACTAACAATAGTAGACCTGTAGGATGTTGGATTCAACCAAATCTTGGTGCAGATACTGGTATAGGAAATATTTGTACAACTGCAAATGTTACATGGGATGCTAAAGACACAGACCTTCCTAGCCTTTCGGTAGATGGTAAAACTTCTACTTCTGATGGTGGTATTAACTCTTTCGCAGTAATAAAACTTCCAAAATAACAACTTAAACAGATAAATAATAAGGACGCCTAAAGGTTTCAGATTGTCCGGTCTAGCCGGACATTGACATCGAAACTAATTAGACGTCCTTTTTTTATCCCTACTGCAGTACCATCTGGTCGTTGGTCATGCTGCGCTTTTTAATCTGGCGGAAACGGTCGGCAAGGTCTTCCAGGGTGAGTTTCTGTTTTTCTTCACCGCTGATGTCCATAATAATTTCTCCGCCGTCCATCATCAGAATTCGGTTGCCGTAGTCCAAAGCAGCGGTATGTTTATCCCAGAGCCTTCTTCTAATAATTTAGCTAAGATTTATCAAATGAAAAAGGACGGAGCGATACAGCGAGTCTGATTGGGACATAATGAATGTTAGTGTTGTTTTTCCAAAACGCATTTCTCAAGCTATGATAAATGAGCTTATGACAATAAAAAAAGGTGATTATTTTGAATCAATAGCTATGACAAGGACAACAAGTGCTTTTGTCATAATTATAGGTTGGATCTTATCACTTATATTCTTGATATGTGCCTCTAATGATAATGAAAGTTCTGAAAACAAAACAGAAGAAACTAAACAATAAATATTCATATTGAATATGACTGCGAGGATTTAGAACTGTTGTTTAAAATCGCTTCAATGTATAATGCAAAAGGCAGAGTTTATGTCCTTGAAAACTCCTCTGGAGGAGTCGCTGGCACAGAAGAGTTATAAAATCATTCAATGTCATAAATCATTTTCTACATATCATCAACCAATAAAATATTGGCTTCAGAAACTTGTTTTAATTAAGCGTCATTCGTAAGAAAAATGTCACAGTTATAATATATGCTTGTTGCAACGTGAATTGCATCCATTCCTTTTAGACCTTTGTATTTGGCTCTGAGTTTTGCGGCTGTTTTTGTTATTGCACGATTCGGTTCTATTATCTGAAAATAAAAATCTTTTAAAAAAGTTTCATACGCCTTTACCTTTTCGGCGGATTCCATTCTATATGGGAAAACAAGATATTCTGCATCTGTTATTGTAGAAGTAAGATAAAAATCATCTTCATTCTGATGATTGCATATAAATGCTAACATTTTATCCGAAAAAAGTCTTTTCGTCATCAAGAAAATAAATTATAGGAGTAGTATCAAAATATATCTTGCTCATGCTTCTTCTCTGAGTTGGCGGATATAATCTACGGTTGAAATACCATCTGGAACAGACTTTTTTGAACCGTCCATATAAGACTTAATTTCAGAAATAGAACGATGTGGTCGCACTGGTACATAATCATCTAAAAGAGTTATTATTACTTTTTGATTTGTTTTTACAGCTACATTTCCTTCCGTAACATATCCGTTACCGTCATAATAACCGTTTACTGAAAGCATGGATCCACCTCCATTTATGAAGATGTTTATATTATACCACAGAATTAGCTTTTTTGCGAATTATTTGAAAGATTAAAGGAATTCGCCTTTGAAATTCAAATAGAAATAGTATGAACGGTAATATTTACCAAGAGAAATGCAATATCTAAGCAACCTTCAGTTTTCATACTGAGACGATATATTATCAGAAAAGTCTTTTTTATGCTAGTAGTTACAATAACTACTTCTCAAGCACAATCTCATCTACTACGATATACCAGCTTGGACCGTAATCAAGGTTTTCGTCAGAACCATTAACCCATTCGCCGGTGTAAGTCTGGTTCTGGAAGGCAATTGCCGTAAGGGTGTTTTCTCCAAGCCCTGTCTTAAGGCTGTCCACTGAAAGAGACATCTCTAAAGAAGTATTTGCACTTGCAAATGAATATGATTGACTTGCTCTTCCCTGAGCTCCATCAAATGAATTAGGATAATCAGCTGGAACATAACCATTTACAGAGAACTTTAAAGTCTGGCTGTTATTATTTGGATTTTCTGCATGTACAGTAAGCTTTACAGTAGTGTATTCAGCAAGGTCTTCAAATTCCCAATAGCAGGCACTCCAACCATTTCCATAATATTCCTGGCCCTTAGTAGCTTCAAAGCATGCTGTATTTTCATTTGCTGTTGTGTTATACAAATCCTGTAAAGGAGGATTTACTATAGTAGCCCCAGCAGCACTTTCTGTAAGCTGATTAAATTCTTCATTAATAAGGGAAGCATCTTTTATAAGCTCAATTTTTTCAACATAGAAAGAGAAATCCGAAGACCAGTTATTACTGCTGTCATCCCAGGAGTTTTCAATTCCTATACAGTCCATTGCAATTCCCTGAGGAATTAAAACTTCATAAGTAGAAGAGGTTGCTGTTACAGTCTTAGTTTCACGATAGTAGTTTCGACTTGTAGATCTCTTTACAAATTTAAATCTAACTGAATCGCTTCCACTATCCTGACTATTCTTAAAGGTTATGATTGCCTTCTGGTAAGAGCTTAAATCTGCATACTGCCAGTAAACAGTTTCCAGACTACTTGCAAGCTTGAATTCTACAAGGTTACTTTCCAAAAGACTATTGTTTGATTCATACTTAAAGCGTGGATTTGTACTTGTGTATGTGGAAGAAGTTGTCGCAATAACATCGTAAGAAGAAGTTTCTGTTTCGCTTTCAGTCTGTTCAGTTTCACTTTCGGACTGCTCTGTTTCAGTTTCACTTTCGCTTTCAGACTGCTCTGTTTCAGTTTCACTTTC
>JAIKYB010000008.1 GCA_024683675.1 Treponema sp. | reverse complement strand
ACGGATGTTACCTCTTCAGCCGCGTTGCCGCTCCTATGATGGCAAAGGATCTTATGCCAAAGCTTCACACTGATGTTATTGGTAAGGGCCTTGATATTAAGGATGCATGTGTAAGCAATGCAGAACTCGTTGCAGTAAACGCAGAAATCCGCAACCACCCAATTGAGGTAGTTGGTCGCCGTCTGCGCGAATACATGACAGCAATGAAGCCAGTTCTCTAGTTTTTTTAGAGTTAAATAGAAAAGCCGGTACACTTTACATCAAGTAAATGTGCCGGCTTTTTTTTACTTCCAGCAGCTTCTGAAAACCACCAGAAAAGAAATACTTATGCCTTAAACTGCTTAAGCAAACCAGACATTGTATCAATATTATCCTTAGTCTGAGTTGCCAGATCAGAAACGCTCTGAGTTGAAGCACTAATCTGCTGTGAACCGGCAGCCATTTCATCCATACTACCAAGAATAGTCTGAGAAATCTGGGCAACCTGTCCCATATCAACCTGAACATTTTCAATACTGTTCTTAAGGTCTACAGATTTATCATTTACAGTCATAGACTGAGACTTCATGTCATTAAGAGCTTCCAGAATCTGGTTAGAAGCCTGACTCTGTTCTTCCATGGCATTATCAATCTGCTGCATGATTGTATCTGTTGAATTAAGCTGAGTTACAATAGATTCAAAGGCATTCTGAGAATCCTTTGAAAGACCAACAACTTCCTGAATAGAAGCCGAAATACCCTTAAGTTCTGTATTAATCTGTTTAGACTGATTTGAAGTAGTTTCCGCAAGCTTACGAATTTCGTCAGCAACAACAGAGAAGCCCTTTCCAGCTTCACCAGCATGAGCGGCCTCAATTGCGGCATTCATAGCAAGAAGGTTTGTCTGAGAAGCAACCTGAGCAATCATATTGTTTGCCTGCAAAAGCATCTGTGACTGCTCTGCCATTTCTGTTACCTTAGCACTTACATTATCAATCTTTGTACTACTGTCTGTTACGTTAGAATCAAGAATCTGAATACTGTTAGACATCTTCTTTACAGAATTTGTAACAGAAGCAATATTGCTGAGCATTTCTTCAATTGCAGCAGAAGATTCTGTAATTCCTGCCACCTGATTATTGATAAGGTCTACCAGCTCCTGAACATTTCCTGCTGACTTAGAAAGTACATCTACAGTATCAGCAACTGCATCTGACTGGGTCTGAGACTGGCGGCGAACACTATCAATGTTTGCCATAATCTCTGTTGTTGCAGAGGCAGTTTCCTGTGCATTTGTTCCAAGATTCAAACCAATTTCTCCAAGTGCAATCTGAGCTTCATTAAGTCTCTTAATAATTTCCTGCAGCATACCAATAAAGATATTTACGTGGCTTGAAAGTTCGGCGAATTCATCGCTTCCTTTAACAGGAACACGAACTGTAAGATCAGCTTCTCCAGATGAAAGATTTTCCATAGAATCACGAACAAAGTTTAACTTCTTTATAATCAATGCATAAATGAGGAAAATCATTACAGCCAAAAGAATGACTGTAAGAAGAATTGACATAGAAACAAGAGGCTTAAAAATACCTGTTGCGATATTTGTAACAATTGCCAGAGGCTCACCCAAGAAGAAGGTTGTAAGAGGCTTTCCATTCTGATCTTTAAGAGGGAAATAAACTGCAATATAACGAACACCATTGATTGTTGTTATTGAAACAATGTCTTCGCCACTCATAACCCTTGTAATTATTGAAGGATCTTTAATATCCGTTCCCTTCATACCAGGCAAAGAGGTATAAATACGCTTGTTATCAGAAAAATAAGTTGCATCTACATCATATAAATCTGTAAGACGTTTAATAAGAGCTTCACCAGAAATCTGCTGCTTTGAAACTGCAGCACCAATAATTGCATTGTCCTTTTTGATAGGCTTAGCACAAACTCCAAAGATTTCCTTATTCTCCTTGAAAAGTCCAAAGGATTCTTCGCCTCCAAGAGCCTTGTTTATATGAACAGAAAGATCAACTGAACCAAGACTAGTTGTAGAACGCTTTTTACCCTGAGAATCAAAGATTGCTGCGTTTTCTGTATTGTAATAATTAATTGTCTTGTGGCATACATCGTTTACATAAACCGGAGCAAAACCTTCAGAATCATAATCTTCAGCAAAGACTTCTGAAAGCCAGCCTGCAGAGTTTTTAAGATTTGCAGACATCTCTTCAATAATTAAATCAACACCCTTTGATTGATTTACCAGAGTTTCCTCCATGTATTCTATAACTCCAGCTTCAAGCCGTTTATCTATTACAACAAATAAAGCTGCCGAAAAAACAAACATTCCTATAATCAGGGAACCGACAACTCTAAAGGTTACAGACTGTATTTTCCTCATATAACAATCCTCCATAAAAAGTACAAAATTATGCAATGAATTGGGTCTATTATATCAGATAAAAACAGATTCTAAAAGAAATTTAATTAAATAATATCAGCGAAAACGTTTGCGTAAAATAAAATATGGGGTTATCATAAAGTCATGGTCACACTAAAAGATATTGCAAAAGAATGTAACGTTTCATTTTCTACTGTAAGCAAGGCTTTGAAAGGAGATTCTGAAATAAGTATTGAAACTCAAAAGCTGGTTCAGAATATGGCTAAAAAAATGGGCTACCACCCTAACCTTGCAGCCAGAACCCTTAGAACTAAAAGAACTTTTGACATTGGTGTGATTTTTGAAGACAAGACAGGAGCCGGTTTTCAGCATCAATATTTCGCCACAATTCTGAGTGGACTTCAGTCTTACGCCCAGGAAAAAGGCTATGAAATCACTTTAACGAGTACAAAGGCCGTAAAAAGTTATGATTATTATAATCATATGAAGGGCCGGGGCTTTGACGGAGTAGCAATTCTTTCCAGCGATTTTAATTCCAACGAGATTAAAAAACTTGTCAAAAGTGAAATACCAACAGTTACCCTGGACTTCTTTTACGATACAAAACACACTGCCGTAATGAGTAATAATGAAGTTGGAATTTCTGAGCTTGCTGATTTTGTAATTTCAAAGGGACACAAAAGAATTGCTATGATTCACGGAGAAAATACTCTGGTAACCCAGGAACGCATTTCCTCTTTTAAGAAGGCCTGTTCAGACAAGGGAATAAATATTCCGGATGAATATTTTGCAGAAGCCCTCTATAACGACCCATTTACAAGTGCTGAAGCCACTAATATTTTAATGTCACTACCGAAACCTCCAACCTGCATATTTTACCCTGATGATTATTCAGCCTTAGGTGGTATTCGTGAACTGAACGCAAGAGGATTAACTCCGGGAAAAGATATAAGTATCGTAGGTTATGATGGAATTCTACTTACATCTATGATGATTCCTCCTTTAACCACCTATGAACAGAACGGAAGAAAAATAGGAATAACTATCGCTGAAAATCTGATTGCAAATATAGAACAAGGCGATAATTACAAGCCGGCAAGAGAATTGATTTCCGGAAGACTTTTGCATGGCGATACAGTTTGTTCTATATAAATAATATTATTTAAGAATACTCTTATTTATGATTGCAAATAAATCAGTCTTGTTGTATACTCTAATTAAATTACTACAACGTTTTCGCTGATTATCGTAAACGTTGATTTCATAAATAGGAGAACAAAATGCAGTTCGGACATTTTGACGACGCAAACCGCGAGTACGTAATTGAAACTCCTCGCACTCCATACCCATGGATTAACTATCTTGGAACACAGGGATTTTTCTCTCTCATTTCCAATACAGCAGGTGGATACAGCTTCTATAAGGATGCCCGCCTCCGTCGCATTACACGCTATCGCTATAACAATGTACCTATCGACATGGGAGGCCGCTATTTCTACATCAATGATAATGGAACAATCTGGAATCCTGGCTGGTCTCCAGTAAAAACTGAACTTGATTCTTATGAATGTCGCCACGGTATGGGATATACAATCATTACCGGTAAAAAGAATGACCTTAAGGCTGAAGTTACTTTTTTTGTTCCTCAGGATTATGATGGAGAAGTTCAGCAGGTTGTCCTTACAAACGAAGGGAAATCTGACAAGACCTTTAAGTTCTGGTCATTTGCAGAATGGTGTCTTTGGGACGCTCAGGACGACTGCACAAACTTCCAGAGAAACTTCTCTACCGGGCGTGTAGAAATCTCAGGTTCAACAATTTACCATAAAACTGAATACCGCGACCGCCGTAACCACTTTGCATTCTATACTGTAAACGACAAAATTGACGGTTATGATACAGACCGCGATACTTTCATTGGTCTTTACAACGGCTTCCACAATCCTCAACAGGTTCTTGACGGAAAATGTGGTAACTCACTTGCAGACGGCTGGTCACCTATTGCTTCTCACTACAAGGAAATTACCCTCAAGGCTGGCGAAAGCAAGACTTTAGTTTTCGTTCTTGGCTATGTAGAAATGCCTGTAGACAAAAAGTTCGAAGCAGACGGCAAGACAATCAACAAAGAAAAAGCCCTTGCAATGATTGAAAAATACAATACTCCAGAAAAGTTTGCAGCAGGTATGAAAGAGCTCCGCGCTTACTGGGATAAGCTCCTTGGCATCCTCAACGTAAACACACCGGAAGACAAAGTAAACCGCATGGTAAATATCTGGAACCAGTATCAGTGTATGGTTACCTTCAACTTGTCTCGCTCGGCCAGCTACTTTGAATCTGGAATTGGTCGTGGTATGGGCTTCCGTGATTCTAACCAGGATATTCTTGGTTTCGTACATCAGATTCCAGACCGTGCTCGAGAACGCTTGATTGATATTGCTTCTACTCAGCTTGAAGACGGCGGATGTTATCACCAGTATCAGCCGCTTACAAAGAAGGGTAATGCAGACATTGGTGGCGACTTCTCTGATGATCCACTGTGGATGATTCTTTCTGTTTCTGCATACATCAAGGAAACTGGCGACTGGTCAATCCTCGACGCAAAAGTTCCTTACGATAACGACGAGTCTAAAGCTAAATCAATGCTCGATCACCTTACAGTTAGCTTCTATCACATTGTAAACAACAAAGGACCACACGGACTTCCACTTGCAATGCGCGCAGACTGGAACGACTGTATCAACCTTTCATGCTTCTCTGACACACCGGGTGAAAGCTTCCAGACATATACAAATCCTAAGTTCAAGGCAGAAGGCGGATATTCTAAGGTTGCAGAATCTGTATTCGTTGCCGCTTTGTTCACTTACGTTGGACCAAACTTTGTAGGAATCTTGAACCACTTGGGTAAGAAAGACGAAGCAGCTAAGGCTCAGGCAGAAATCGACAAGATGAAGAAAGTTATGATGGAATCTGCTTGGGACGGAAACTGGTTCATGCGTGCATATGACGCTTATGGCAAAAAGATGGGTTCTAAAGAATGCGAAGAAGGACAGATCTTTATTGAACCACAGGGCTTTGCAATCATGTCTGATATCGACAAGGATGCAACAAAGAAAACTCTTGCCGCAATTGATGAACGCTTGAATACAAAGCACGGTCTTGTTTTGAACAACCCTGCATTCAGCAAATACTATAT
>JAIKYB010000222.1 GCA_024683675.1 Treponema sp. | reverse complement strand
TTATAGGAGGATTGATATGGTTTCACAAGTAATTATGAAGGCTGAAAATTTAGCCTTTAAATATAGAGATTCTACTGAAGGTATTGGACCTTTAAGTTTTGAAATAAATGCCGGACAGGTTGTTCTTCTTACAGGAAATAGTGGCAGCGGAAAATCTACACTCTTAAAATGCTTAAACGGCTTAATCCCAGCTATTACAGATGGAGATTTAAGTGGAAAGCTTTTTATAAATGATAAAGATTACAGCCAGCTAAAAATGCATGAGCTGAACAAGGAAATCGGTTCAGTTTTTCAAAATCCACGTTCCCAGTTTTTTACAGACAACACCACCAGTGAACTGGTTTTCCCAATGGAAAATTACGGCTGGGCTAAAAGTGATATGGAAAAGAAACTTGTGGAATTGGTACAGGCCTTTGGACTGGAAGAATCAATGAATAAAAATATTCACATTCTTTCCAGTGGTCAGCGTCAGATGGTTGCCCTTGCTTCAGCTTTGACCATGAATCAGCAGGTGGTCCTTTTTGATGAGCCTTCTGCAAACCTTGATTATGGAAACGCAATGAAGCTTGGCCAAATTATCAGCCATCTTAAAAAAGAAGGAATGACTCTTATTGTTGCAGACCACCGTTTTTATTATTTGAACGGACTTATAGACAAGGTTCTCTTTATGGAAAAGGGTAAACTTCAGGTTTATGAAAGCGAGGAAGTCTTTAAGAAAAGTGGTTACGATACCCGAAGCTTTGACCTCTTTGACCTGAAAGTTCCATGTGTAGAAAAACTTCCTGCTGTGGAAGAAGCTCCTGCCGCAAGTCTTGAAGAGGTTTCCTTTAAGGAAGTTTTGAAAGGGGTGAACCTGACGCTTAAAAAGGGGGAAGTTACAGTCCTTGTTGGAAGTAACGGAGCTGGAAAAACAACTCTGGCTAAAATTTTATGTGGCAGTCTTAAGGCTACTTCAGGCAAAGTTCAGATGAAGGGACTTCCTTTCTTCATCATGCAGGATCCAGATTTCCAGCTCTTTGGTACTTCTGCCAGGAATGAACTTTCTATGGTAAAAAAAGATCCTAAGAAAATTACAGAAACCTTGAAATATCTGGGACTTGGAAGATTTGCCGAGACACATCCATTTTCTTTGAGTGGAGGACAAAAACAGAGACTTCAGATAGGGATGGCTATTCTTTGTGACCGGGATGTAATTATTTTTGATGAACCAACCAGCGGTCTTGATGTTGTTTCAATGCAAAAGGTTTCAAGCGAAATTACAAGGCTTAGAGAAAAATCTGCTGTTCTTGTAATTTCCCACGATTATGAATTCATTCGTCATATTGCAGATAGGATTGTCTTCCTGGAGGAGGGTAAAATCCAAAAAGATTTTATTCTGGAAGAAAAAACTATAGGCAATTTGAATGAAATATTTAATAAAATGCAGAAGGCTTCGGTAGGTTCCGACCTTCAAGAGGAGGCTTGCTAATGCGTAAGTTAAAGATTAAAGATGTTGTAATGGCTGCTCTTTTTACAGCCTTATATCTGATTTTCTATATGGTTGCAAGTGGTTGTGCTATGATTATTGGTCCAATCGGTCACGCTATCAGTCCTGGAATTTGTGGCTTCTTGACAGGTGCGATTTTCATTTTTATGACTCGCAAGATTGGAAGATTTGGTCAGTTCACTATTATGCAGGCAATTTGTATGCTTCTATTCTCTATTATGGGAGCAGGCTATTTACCATGGTTAATTACTTCTATGGTCGCTGCAATTCTTACCGATTTAATTGCGTCTCGTTCAGAGAAACCTGCTGTTTGGAAGGTTGCCCTTGCTTCTGGAGTATTCCATGTTGGACAGGCTTGGGGTGCAATTGTTCCATCTTGGTTCTTCCTTGAAAGTTACAAGGCATCTTGGACTAACCGTGGACAGACAGCAGAAAGTATGGATGCCATGATTAAGTGGACTTCTGGTGCCATGGGAGTCCTTTCTACTGTTATAGTATTTGCTCTTTCCTTTGCCGGAGTTTACCTTGGATGGTTAATTCTTAGAAAACATCTGGAAAAGAAGGCTACACCTGTAGAAGAAAGTACAGAAGAAAGTGCAGAATAATCTGCTAAAAAACTAAAAGAAGACCTGTTGGTTTGCATTTTCCAGCAGGTCTTTTTTTTACCCTCTTGCATAAAGGCCAAGTTTCTTATATGGTATTGAAACAGTGTTTCAAGTTAGTTATAACTAACTATACGAAATCTGGAGGATATGCATTTATGAAAAAAAAGTCGAATATGCCATATTTGTTTAAGGCTATGGGGCCTTATAAAATCAGCATGTTTTTTAGTATTGTTTTTGCATCAATTTCTGCTGTTGCAAATATTTATGCCTTTACCTTTATCTATAAAATTACAGACCTGCTGGTAGCCTGCGGGGGTAATTTTAAAGCTCTTGATAAGGGACTTGTAATTGAATGTGGTAAAGAACTGATTATGGCAGTTTGTGCCTCTTACGGTTTTTACGGAATTGCCCTGCTTTTTTCCCATATCACAGCATTTAATACAATTGCCCGTCTTAAGGACCGACTTATAAGACATATTGGAAAGCTTCCGGGCGGTTACCACGATACAAATGCCAGCGGAAGCATCAGAAAACTCATAGAAAAAAATACCGATTCAACTGAAACCTTGATGGCCCATCAGTTTCCAAATACAGCCCAGTCAATTGTACTGCCAATTGCCTTCGCCATTTTTATGTTCCGTTACAGCGTACTGCTTTCGGTGGCCTGCCTTATTCCGGTAATCATCGGCTTTATCCTTATGATGATGATTATGGCAGGTAACGGCAGCGACTTTGTAAGAAAGTACCAGCAGGCTTCTAAGGATATGTCCAATGCCGCTGTTGAATATGTAAGAGGAATTCCGGTTATGAAAACCTTTGGTCAGACCGCCGATTCCTTTAAGCGCTACAAAACTTCGGTTTCAGATTTTTGTGAGTACGTAAAAAAGTTTGCCCTTAATATGATTACTGCAGACAGCCTTTACAACACCGCAATGAATTGTGTTTTCTATACCCTCATTCCTGCTGCAGTTCTTCTTTACAACAAGGGAGGAAACACCGCCCACATCATCAGCTCTTTTGTCTTCTTTGCGTCTATTGTTCCAATGGAAGTTACAATCCTAAAAAGAATTATGGGAAACTCATCGGAAACTATTATTGTTGATGAAGCTCTTGGTTCTTTAAAAACTATTTTTGATGAAGAGCCAATGGAATACAAGGGAAATGAAGTTCCTTCATCCTTCAATATCACTTTTGATAAAGTATCCTTCCGTTATGCTCCAGAACTTCCTTTGGCTTTGGATAATGTAAGCCTTGAAATTGAGCAGGGACAGACCCTGGCTCTGGTAGGACTTTCTGGAGGTGGAAAATCGACTATTGCTTCTCTGGCGGCCCGTCTCCGCGATGTTACAGAAGGTTCCGTAAAAATTGGTGGAGTTGATGTCAGAAATATTTCGGAAAAGACCTTGAACAAAAGTGTCAGCATCGTCTTCCAGGAAAACAGCCTGCTTAAAATGACTATTGCAGAAAACGTTGCCCTCTACAAAAAGGATGCCAGCCGGGAAGAGATTTTGAAGGCTCTTGAAATGGCTCAGTGTAAGGATATTCTGGAAAAGCTTCCAAATGGAATAGATACCATGTTCGGCTCAAAGGGCGTTTACCTTTCTGGAGGGGAAGTTCAGCGAATTGCAATTGCCCGTGCGATTTTAAAAGATTCCCCTATCATCATCCTTGATGAAGCAACTGCCTTTGCCGATGCCGAAAACGAATACTTAATCCGCAAGGCTTTTAATGAACTTTTGAAAAACAAAACTGTAATAATGATTGCCCACAGAATGTCTACCGTTCGCGATGCAGACAAGATTTGTGTAGTTGAAGGCGGAAAGATTTTGGAAGAAGGAAATAATGATTCTCTGATGAAGGCCGACGGAAAATATGCCGCAATGGTAAAAGAATACAATCGTGCCATCAGCTGGAAGTTTGAAAGAAAGGAGGAAGGGGTATGCTAAAGAAAATGTATAATTTTTCTAAAAAGGAATGGAAGGCAATTTATCAGGCTTCGGCCTGGCGTGCTCTTTTTGAAATGATTGCAATTCTTCCACTTGGAATAATAGGCTTTGTTTTTAAGAAAATGCTGGAAGCCCAGTCTGCCGCTACAAAAATGCCTTTTAATTATCTGATTTATTTTGGCCTCGCCACACTTCTTGT